>CAYNGG010000319.1:0-5062 GCA_964396575.1 uncultured Desulfobacteraceae bacterium
AAAAAAGGGGGAACGCCGGCCGGCGTCCCCCCTTTTTTATGGGGGCTGTAGGTGGATCGGGTATCCGTTACTCGATGCTCAGATCCGAGGCTTCGGGCAACTGGGGTGCATCGGCCGCCGTGTCGGCCGGGTTCTCGAAAAGGTCTTCGGGATCGGTGATCAGGTTGGTATGGCGCCATTCGGGAATGATGTAGGTCCATTTCCCGATCTTCGCATCCAGGTCGGCGGCCGCCTGTTTCAGGCGGGCCTGCTCCTGCTTGCGCTTTTCGGCTTCGGCCGCCGGATCATCGGCGGGGTCGGCGGTTTCCGCTTCATCCGCCTCATTCTCACCGCTGCCGGCCGAGTCATCCGAAGGCGCTTCGGCTGCCTCATCGGGCTCCGGTGCCGGCGGCTCGGGCGGCGCCTCGTAGTCGGCCGAGACGGTCACATAGTAGGATTTATCCGCGTCCTCGGTTTCGGCATCTCCGGTCACGGCGGCTCCCGGACGAATCCGGTAGATGGTGCCGTCGAAAAGCCGGTATTCGAGAACCGCGTCGTCGCCCAGGGCTTCATCCTCCGGGATCTCCGGGTCGGCCACGTCGGTGATCTGGAAGTTGGCCAGGACTCCAACCAGGGAATTGAGCTTGGAGGTCTTGACCGTCCGGTCGGCGTAGCCATCGGGTCGGCGGGTGAATTCCGGGTCTTTCCCCTTTTCCGGCCGCTCGATCCGGTAGATGGTCTCTCCCGCTCGGCTGAAGGCCACTGACCGGACATCGGCCGCCGGGACTTTGAGCAGGGATTTGTCGATCCATTCCGCCGGATCGGTTTTCACGCTCCGGAAGCTGGTGTCCACCAGGTAGATCCGGTTTTCGGTCTCCCGCATTAAGTAATGGCCCCCCGTTCCGGAGGTGGCCTCTCGGGCCTTTCCCAGGAGGATTTCCGCCAGGGCGTCGCCCCCTTCCGATTTTAAAACCAATCGAGTGGCCCGCTGGTCAGCCGGGGCGTCGGCATCGGGGGGGAGCAATCCCAGCCTTGCCCGGGCTTCCTCGTCCGCCTCGAAAGAACGGCCCACGGCGGCGTCCCGGAGCTTTTTCACGGTCCGGACAATCTCGTCAAAATTGGCCGGATAGCCGGATCGCTCGGCCACGGTCCAGACGGGATCTCCTTTTTGGAGGGTCACCTGACCGGCCGGGCCCTGGATGTCGATCCGGGCGGTTTCGTTGACCGGGAGGCTGGAAAAGAGCGGAGCGCCCATTTCCGAGGCGGACTCCGTCCGGCTGTCGCCGCTGACCAGCAGGTACGCCGCGCCGCCTAATGCGGCACAGACAATCAACAGGATGACGAAGGTTTTCGACTTCATGGCATCGACCTCGCTTTATGATTGGGTGCTTTTCCGTCGTCGGTACAGGCCATAACCCACGCCGGCCAGGGCAACGATCATGGGCATTACAAAGATGTTGACGGCCTTGACCCGGGTGCCCAAGGCTTCGATGTCCTCGCGGAGCTTTCGGCGGACCAGCTTGAGCTCTTCATTGATCCGGCGCTTTTCCGCCTCGAAGGTTTCGATGGCCTGCTCCTGCTCGTCGCTGATGATGAGCTGCTGACTGTCGTCCTTTTGGCCTTCGAGCTGCCGGAGCTTCCGGTTGGTCTCCTCGACTTTGGCGACCAGCTCTTGTTCCCGGGCGAGCCAGCGTTCCTGGGCTCTGCGTTCCAATGTCTCCACCTTGGTGAAAGGCCGCTCGAACTTGCCCCGGCTTCGGATGCCGATGAGGGCGTCGGAGCCGGTCAGGACCTCGCAGGAGTTGAGGAGAAAGTTGAGGTTGTCGTTGAAGATCCGGGCGATGTTGAAGCCGAGGAAATTCTGTCGGCTGACGTAATAGGCATCGAAGAGGAGGTCGGCATCGGCCACCACGATCACCGTTGCCGGGGCGGTGCCTTCGGTCAGCCCGGATTCCGGCGCCTCGGATGTTTCATCCGATGGCTCGGCTTCCGCATCCGAAGACTCGGGTTTACCGGCCGGAAAGGCGGTTTTGAACATCCCCTGGAGGCGGACCGCGAGGTCATACCGGTCGGCGGTGGCCTTGAAATCCCGGCGGATCTGGTTGACGCCGAAACGGATTCGGAAAGCCTCGGTCAGGGCCGACTGCTGGCTGGACCGGATCAGCGGCGTGTAGGTCAGCTCGCCGGTGTCGGCCTTTTCGATGGCTCCGGCCACGGGGAAGAGCATGTTTTCCAAGGGGGCCGTGGTCACGTCGTCGGCGTTGAAAGCCGTCTCCCCGGCGCTCAGCCAGAGGGGATTGTTTTCCACCTGGTTGTTCTGGTTCCGGAGCCGGGTGGCATAGTCGAAATCGACCACGACCTTGGCCGGGTCGATCTTGATGCCCCAGGCGGAAAAGAGCGTTTCCGGAATGGCGGACTTGGCCGGGCTTTGGCTGCCGTCCGAGACGCACATCGGGTCGGCGAAGATGACGGCGCTGCCGCCCTGGAGGATAAACTGATCCACGGCATAGGCCAAGGTCGGGGTCATGTCCCGGGGATAGAGGAGCAGGAGCAGGTCAATGTCGGGCTCGATGGTTTCGGCGGAGCCGGGGATCTGCTCGACCTCGTAGGTCTTTTTCAGCTCCGACAGAAATACCCAGGGCTCGGCGCCGGCCGCCTGCTGCCGCATGAGGCCCGGCGGCGGGCCGCCGAAGACCGGCAGCGAGCTGATCACGCCCAGCCGGGGCTGGTCCGCGGACTGGACCCGATGGATGAGCCGGGTGATGTCGTATTCCAGATGGGCCTCACGGGTGGGGTCGATGGATGGGATGGCCTCCTCCTGGTCGGCCGACAGGGCCACCAGCCCGAAGTAGGCCCGCTCCCCCGTGGGAAGGTTGATGGGCTCCATGCCGTATTGCTGAGCCCATTCTTCTTCCTCGGAATCGGGTTTGGGAGCATAAATCTCCACCGTCACCCGGCCGTCGCTGGCATACTCGTACTCCCGGAGGAAATCGAGCATCCGCTTGGCATAGGTCTTGATATGGACCGGGAGGTTGACGTTGTCCCTGCTGTAGAAGACCTTGATGGTGACATCCCGCTCCAGGTCGGACAGGATCTCCCGGGTCCCGTCGGAGAGGGAGTAGAGGTCGTCGGCGGTGGCGTCCCACCGGACGCTGAGCTGGGAGAAGATGAGGTTGATAAACACCAGTGTCAGCAGGATCACGATGACCCCGCCGGCGGAAAACAGCGACCCGTAGAGTCCGAATCGCGTTTTGGTCTCGTCAGGCATGGTATCGCCTCCGTTTGATGTTGATTTATGCATTATGATTTTCCCGCAATCTAAAATCCAAAATCAAAAATCAAAAATTTATTAGGTCGTCACGCGGTTGAGAATCACAACGCCGTTGATATACAGCATGAACGAGATCACCGAGACGTAATAGATGATGTCCCGGAGATCGAGAACCCCCCGTTCCATGGACAGGAAGTGGGTCAGAAAGCTCAGCTCGGAGATGAACGTCACCAGCCAGACCGGGGCCCAGCCCGAAAGGACGCTGGTCACGGGAGGGTAGCCGGCTAAGATGAAAAACAGGCAGATGACGATGGCGATGACAAAGCTGATCACCTGACTCCGGGTCAGCGATGAGGTCATCGTCCCGACGCTCAGAAACGCCCCGGCCATCAGGAGGCTCCCCACATAGCCGCAGAGAACGGCGCCCATGTCGGGGTTGCCGAGGTAGGCCACGGTGATGACCATCGGGAAAGTGAGCAGAAGGGCGATCCCGATAAAGGCCCAGGCGGCGAGGAATTTCCCCAGGATCACTTCCCAGACGGTCACCGGGAAGGTCAGGATCAGCTCGATGGTCCCCATCCGCCGCTCTTCAGCCCACAACCGCATGGCCACCGCCGGGATCAGGAAGAGAAAGACCCAGGGATGCCACTGGAAAAACGGCCGGAGATCGGCCTGGCCCATCTCGAAATAATTGCTGATGTAAAAGGTGAAAAAGCCGATCAGCATCAGAAAGATTACAATGAATACATAGGCGACCGGGGATCCGAAATATCCGAAGAATTCCCGTTTGAAGATCGCCCGGATGTGGGTGAGAGACTCCTTGGCTCGCATGAATCGTGTCCTCCGGACCTCAAGGGTTAGCGGGTGGTGATGTCCCGGAACACCTCGTCAAGGCGCCCTTTTTCCACGAAGATGGATGTGGGCTGAAGCTGGTGTTCCGCCAGAGCGGCGATGACGGGATGGATAATGGGCTCGCCGGGGTGCTCGGGGAAAACCCGAAGGGACGGGCCGTCTTCCGAATCGTCCAGAAGCCGGGCCGATTTGACGCCGGCCACCGCCTGGAGCTGAGACAGGAGGTTGTCCGGGACGGCGGTCGGGATGCTGAGGGTGACGGCGCCGTGGAGCTCGGAGCGGGCTTTGAGCCCCGCCGGGGTGTCATCGGCCACGATCCGTCCGTCGGCGATGATGATGGCCCGAGTACAGACCGCGTCCACCTCGTCTAAGATGTGAGTGGACAGGATGATCGCCTTTTCAGTGCTCATCCGGCGGATCATCATCCGGACCTCGTATTTCTGATTGGGGTCGAGCCCGTCGGTGGGCTCATCGAGGATCAGGTACGGGGGGTCGTGGATGATGCTCTGGGCGAAGCAGACCCGCTGCTTGAAGCCCTTGGAAAGGGTGTTGATGGTCTGAAACCGGACGTCTTCAAGAAAGCATTTCTCGATGGTTTCGGCCACCCGTGTCTTGCGATCGGCCCCGGAAAAGCCGCGGATTTCCGCGCAGAAGTCGAGATAAGCAGTGACCGTCATGTCCGGATAGACCGGCGCGTTTTCCGGCAGATAACCGATCTCGTGCCGGGCCGCCAGGCTGTCGGTGACCACGTCATGGCCTCCGACGCTGGCGGTGCCGGCGGTCGGGGGGATGAATCCGGTGATCATCCGCATGGTGGTCGATTTCCCCGCCGCATTGGGTCCCAAAAAGCCGAGGATCTCGCCTTTTGCCACCTGAAAGGTGACCGAATCCACGGCTGTTTTGGCGCCGAATTGCTTGGTCAGGTGCATCACGTCGATCATAGGCGCTGTTTACCCCCTT
>CAYNGG010000320.1:0-2555 GCA_964396575.1 uncultured Desulfobacteraceae bacterium
CAGTGGGCTGAGAAGCAGGCCGAAGATGCCCAAAAGTGGGCCGAGCAGAACCGCAAGGGGGAAGCTTGGGAGGTCCGCTGGGCCGAAGAACGGGAAGCGGATGCCAAGAAATGGGAGGAGTGGACACGGCGATGGGATGAGAAGCTTGAAGCGGACGCGAAGAAATCGGCTGAAAACGAGAAAGAATTCGAACGGCTCCATCAGAAGACCATCAAGCTGTGGGACCGTGTGGAACGAAGGCTCGGCGCCATGGGTGCGAGATGGGGGATGCAGAGTGAGCGGTCGTTCCGGAACGCGCTGGCCGGGATTCTCGAGAGCAGCTTCGGCGTTGAAGTCAAAAACATCCGGGAATACGACGCCGACGGGACCGTCTTCGGTCGGCCGGATCAAATCGAGCTGGATATCATCATCAAAAACAGCACGTTGTTGATATGTGAGCTCAAGTCCAGCATGAGCAAGTCGGACATGATTATCTTCGAGCGCAAAGCCCGGTTTTACGAGGCGCGCCATGACCGAAAGGCGGACCGGTTGATCGCCATCTCCCCGATGATCGACCCGAAAGCTCAGAGTGCCGCCGACGCGTTGGGGGTCGAGACCTATTCGGACTCTGAGGATGTTGAATCAACCTAGCGCGCCGACAGCACCTGGAGACTCAGCTAACAGGCCCCCGCGGGGGCCTGTTCTGGTTTTGAGCCGGGCAGCGCACGTGCCGGCCGGGAAAGGCCCTACCGGATTTTAATCCAGAGCAACCGGGCCGATTCCGGGCCGGGGTTGTGCCACTGGGTCGGCATGTCGGCGGTGAGATAGATGACATCTCCCGCCGCGATCGTGTAAACCGCCTGTTCAAGCTTCATCTGGAGGCGGCCGGCGAGCAGGTAACCCATCTCCTCACCCTTGTAAACGAAGAAGTGGGAATTGATCCGGCCCCCCGACGGAATGTCGATGATGTGCGGCTCGGCCTTGGGGTCAAAGTCGATGGGGGTGAGCCGGCGGGCGGTCACGGCGCCTTTGGGCAGGTCGGAAAACTGGACCTCGGTGGCGTCGCCGGACGGAAAGACCACCTGATTCCGGATCTCCTCGGACTCCTGAAAAAAGGCGCTCACCTCCACGGAAAGGATCTCGGCCATTTTGATCAGAGCGGGCAGGGAAGGGTAGATGAGGTTGCTTTCCACTTGAGAGATGTTGGACGGCGTGACCCCGACCATCCTGGCCAGCTCCGTCTGGGACAGCCCCCGGCGGGACCGGAGCTCCTTTAAGCGCATCCCCAGGTCGATCCGGGCCGGGGAGCGCTTTTCAAAGTCGAAGATGACCTTGTGGGTGTGATCGGGGAGATCCTTGGTCCAGTAGGCAAAGGCCTTGTTGAGGGTATCTAGGTTCCGGTTTTCGGCTTTCAGGATGGTCAGACGGGTTTTTCCCCGCTTGACCGAGAGGTCGATGGCCACCTGAGCAACCTGGTTGATGTGGGCCTTCAGCCGGGCCGAATGAGCCCGCTTTTCGATGATCCAGTAGGCGATGGTGGAAAGCTCGTAAAGGCGCGGGCAGGAATGGGTGTAGAACTTCAGCAGACTCTCCTCGCCGTTCCAGAGGTCGGCCATTCCGGTGAGGCTCTCGAAGATGAGGCGAACGTCGCCGGACCGGCTTTCCTGGATGCCGTAGAAAGCGTCCATCACCGCCTTGACGTCCCCGGGGTCGTCCACCCGGATCACCTGGCAAGGCCAATCGGACTTCTTGTCGTAGAACTTCAAGAAGACCTCGGATCCGTCCCCTTTGCCGTAAGTAAAGCAGTCGAGGAGAATGAAATGGGGGCTTTCAGCCAGGGGGCCGAGCTTTTTCAGGAGGTTTTTCGGGGACCGGTCGAAGGAGACGTAGATCAACGGCTTCTGCTCAGCCATGGAAGCGCCGACGAAGCTCATGCAGAATTTGGACGCCAAGCTCCCGGCATCGTCGTGGAGCACCACGTTGTCGCCGATATAGAGCCCTCCCAGGAGCTTGTCAAGCTGGCTGACCCCGGAGGTCACCCGGTTTCGAGCGGATGCCATTGTCATCCTCGCTTTCAGTGTGCAGCGCCCCGGCCGGCTCCCCCGGCGGAAACGGGATGCCGGTTTTGTTCTTGACAAGGGGGCGGAGATTGTGGTGAATCAACTATAACAATCTGGATTTATACGAAATAATTAAAAAAAGCCGGCTTGCTCAGCAGAGCTGTCGGCCAGCCGGCTAGTTCCGACCGTTCAAAGTTTGAAGTTTGAAGCGTGGTTCGGAGCACTATTTCAACTTCACACTTCACACTTCTATACCCGTCAGGCCAATGAGGTGCAAGATGAAAGACATCCGCTTTACCCTCACCGACACCAATTACACCGTTCAGGCCCAAAGCCGCCTGAACGCCGATGGCGGTTGCTATGCGGACTTTTGCTTGATGCTCCGGAAGATCCAGGAGGGGCTTTACAGTCAAAGTCTTGCCTACCTGGGAATCGACGGGATGGACCGGCAACATAAGTGCCTGACCATCACGGACCGAGGTCAATGATGGCGGCGGTGGGGCCCCGATCAGTTGG
>CAYNGG010000320.1:2655-5057 GCA_964396575.1 uncultured Desulfobacteraceae bacterium
CTGACCATCACGGACCGAGGTCAATGATGGCGGCGGTGGGGCCCCGATCAGTTGGAAAAACCCGGGGCCCCGCCTGACCCGATGGCACTCCGGCCGCGTTCGCCGGTGCGGATCCGGACCGCGTCCTCAAGGGGCATTATAAAGATCTTCCCGTCTCCGACACGACCGGTGTAGCCGGCCTCCTGGATGGCACCAACCACCCGCTCGGCCATTTCCGACTCTACTACCACCTCCAGCTTGACCTTGGCCACGAAGTCCACCTGGTATTCCGCCCCGCGATAGACCTCCCGGTGGCCCTTCTGGCGGCCGAACCCCTTAACTTCGGTCAAGGTCATCCCCTGGACCCCGACCCGGTTAAGGGCTTCCTTGACGTCGGTCAGTTGACTGGGCTTGATCACGGCATCAATTTTCTTCAGCATCAGAATCCCTCCGAAATTGTTATTTAAAATCACAAAAGACATTCTAATATTAGCCCTACTGAATGTCAACCGTCAAATCCACCCTTTTGACGAGCTTTGTCCGCCCCGATCCATTAGCCAACCTTACAATTCTTATAAGAAAATAATTCAAACTTGACAAGGGTGAGTTGAACACGATAGATGAAAGGTCGATCACGAATGGCCCATTCCGGGGCGTGGTCGAAACGACGGAAGAGGCGTCCGGCCGGCCAGTCACCGCGGAGGGACGTCTTTTTTATAACCTTTTTTACTTCAAAGAGGAGACCTTCGTGCCATGAACCTCCACCGACCCAACGCCAATGAAGCCCTGCAGACGAAAAACCGTTCCCGCAGCGTTGCCCCTCAGTCCGGTATCTGCAGCCGGTGCATGGACGGCTGTAAGGGAAACTGCGACCTGTTTAAATCGACTTTCCGGGGCCGGGAGCTGCTCTATCCAACCCCCTTCGGTCAGATCACCGCCGGATCGGACAAGGACTACCCCGTTGACTATTCTCACCTGAACATCATGGGATACGCCATGGGGGCTGAGGGCATCGAGGCGGACCCGGATCACGCCACCTTCCCCAAGGTCAACACCGAGACCTGGTTCGGGGCCACCGAGAAGGTCAAGATGAAGATTCCGATTTTCACCGGTGCTTTGGGGTCCACCGAGATCGCTCGAAAGAACTGGGAGCATTTCGCTATCGGCGCGGCCATTACCGGGATCAGCCTGGTCTGCGGTGAAAATGTCTGCGGGATCGATCCGGCCCTGGAGATCGACAGTCAAGGCAAGGTGACCGAATCGCCGGAGATGCGCCGGCGGATCGAGTCCTACCGCCGATACCACTCCGGCTACGGTGACATCCTCGTTCAGATTAACGTCGAGGACACCCGCCTGGGCGTGGCCGAGTACGTCATCGAGAAGCTGGGGGTCGAGACCATCGAGCTCAAGTGGGGTCAGGGGGCCAAGTCCATCGGCGGAGAGATCAAGGTGGATACTCTGGAGCGGGCTCAGGAGCTGAGTCGGCGCGGCTACATTGTCACTCCGGACCCGGACAAGGAGGAGAACATCGCGGCCTTCCAGGAGCGGGCCTTCAAGGAGTTCGAGCGGCACAGCCGGGTGGGCTTTCTCGACCAGGACGCCTTCATGCGGGAGGTCGATCGGGTCCGGAAGCTCGGAGCCAAGCGGGTTACCCTCAAGACCGGAGCCTACCCCATGCGGGAATTGGCCATGGCCATCCGCTGGGCCTCAGACGCCAAGATCGACCTGCTCACCATCGACGGGGCTCCGGGCGGTACCGGGATGAGCCCCTGGCGGATGATGAGCGAGTGGGGCATTCCGTCGATCTATCTCCACTCCATGGCCTATGAGCTCTGCCTCCGGCTGGCCCGGAAGGGCTCCTGGGTCCCGGACATCGCCTTTGCCGGCGGGTTTTCCTCCGAAGACCACGTTTTCAAGGCCCTGGCGTTGGGCGCTCCCTATTCCAAGGCGGTCTGCATGGGTAGGGCCCTGATGATTCCGGGAATGGTGGGCAAGAACATCTCCCGCTGGCTCAAAGGCGAGGACGGGGGCCTCCCGCCGACGGTCTCTCAGTATGGGAGCACCAAGGAAGAGATCTTCGTCACCTACAAAAAGCTCAAATCCATCTACGGCGACGAGGTGGATAACTTCCCGCTGGGCGCCATCGGGATCTTTACCGCCTCGGAAAAGATCCGGGTGGGCCTCCAGCAGCTCATGGCCGGGGCCCGGAAATGGCGGACTCACCTGATCACCCGAGGCGACCTGGCGGCCCTCACCGAAGAGGCCGCCAAGGTCACCGAGATTCCGTATATCATGGACGCCTACCGGCAAGACGCCCTGGACATCATCGACGCCTGACGGAGGGTGATGAGTGTTTAGTGGTTCATGGACCATGATCATTCCCCCTCTTTCCCCGACGGGTTCAACATGTTGACTCCCCCCCT
>CAYNGG010000321.1:0-5039 GCA_964396575.1 uncultured Desulfobacteraceae bacterium
CAAAGTCCCGCTTGACATCCATCCGGTGGAGATATAGAAGCGATGAGGAGTGAGGGTTGAGGACTCAGCACTCATCACTCAGCACTCAGCACTCAGCACTCAAAAGACCGGAGGGATACCGACGTGGCCAACGCCTGGACCATTTTTATCACGGGCCTGTCCGGGGTCTTTATTGTCATGGCCGTGCTCTACGGCGCCATCCGCATTACCGCCGCCCTGGTGGATCGACGCGGGCGCTCATCGGATGGCGACTCATGAGCCCTCTGACGACGATCCTGGGCAATTCGGGGATTTTATACCTCACCCCCGGCATGTTGATTATGTGGGCGGTGGGCGGGGTCCTGATCTACCTGGCCGTGGCCAAGGATTACGAGCCCTTGCTGTTGTTGCCCATCGGCTTCGGGATCATTCTGGCCAATCTCCCCTTAGCCGAGCTGATGCGGCCCGGCGAGGGGCTCCTCTGGCGGTTTTACCACTACGGCATCCAATGGGAAATCGTCCCGCCGCTCATCTTCCTGGGACTCGGGGCCCTCACCGACTTCGGCCCGATGCTGGCCAATCCGAGACTGATTTTCCTCGGGGCCGGGGCCCAGGCGGGGGTCTATTTCACCTTTTTTACCGCCCATCTGGCCGGCTTCAGCCTGGCGGAATCGGCCACCATCGGGATCATCGGCGGGGCTGACGGGCCCACCACCATCTTTCTGGCCACCCAGCTCGCCCCCCAGATGCTCGGGGCCTGTGCCGTGGCCGCATATTCTTACATGGCCCTGGTTCCCATCATCCAGCCGCCCATCATGCGGCTTTTAACCACCGAGGGGGAGCGGCGCATCCGGATGAAGAAATCCCGGAAGGTGACGACGCTGGAAAAGCGCCTCTTTCCGATTCTGGGGACCCTGATCATCATCCTCCTGGTCCCGGCTTCGGCGCCGCTGATGGCCATGTTCATGCTGGGGAACCTCTTCCGGGAGGCCAAGGTGGTGGAACGGCTGACTCACGCGGCCCAGAACGAGCTCTTGAACATCGTCACCATCTTCCTCGGGTTGCCGGTGGGGGCGACCATGAACGCCGAGAGCTTTCTTCAGCCCCGGGTGATCTTCATTTTCTGCCTCGGCCTGGTGGCCTTCGCGATCTCGACGGCGGCGGGGATTATCCTGGCCAAGCTGATCAACCTCTGCTCCCGGACCCCGATCAACCCCCTGCTCGGAGCGGCCGGGGTTTCAGCGGTCCCCATGGCGGCCCGGGTGGTCCACAAGGTCGGGGCCGAGGCCGACAAGAAAAACTATCTCCTCATGTACGCCATGGGGCCCAACGTGGCCGGGGTCATCGGGACCGTGGTGGCCGCCGGCATTTTTTTAACTCTCATCGGCTGACCCGCGACCCCGCGGCTCAGCTTCCGGAGGACCGATATGGCACAAGAAGTGACCGCCCCCCTGGCGGGGAAAATCGTCGCCATCCACGTGGCGGTGGGCGACACCGTTGAAGAAGATGAGGACATCCTCGTCATCGAAGCCATGAAAATGGAAACTCCCGTTTACGCCCCCTGCGACGGGACCGTCAAGGAGATCCGGGTCCAGCCGGGCGCCGAGGTCGAAGAAGACGACGTCCTGGCGGTAATCGAGGAATCCTGAACCCCGACTCGGAGCAACCCATGCGACCCTATTTCGAGACCATGACACCGTTTGGATCGGCGTTGAAAAAGGGGCTGATCAAGCGGACGGAGGACAACCGGCAAGCCGTCGAGGCTGCCGAGGAAGAGGTCCGGGAGGCGGTGGATGCCGTCAAGGCGGCCGGCTTTCCGGCGGAAAAGATCAACCAGCGGGGCCAGCTCACGGTCTGGCAGCGGCTGGAGCTGTTGATCGACCCCGGCACCTGGTGCCCGCTCCACACCCTCTACAACCCCGCCGACAACGAAGAGGGAACCACCAACGTCGTTGACGGCCTGGGCCGGATCGCCGGGCGGTGGGCCGTGGTGATCGGGTTCGACAACAAGGTCATGGCCGGGGCCTGGCTCCCCGGGCAATCGGAGAACATCCTCCGGGTGACCGACCTGGCCCGGCGGCTCAACATCCCCCTGGTCTGGCTGGTCAACTGTTCCGGGGCCAAGCTGCCCGAGCAGGAGAAATTCTACGCCAACCGGCGCGGGGCGGGGACCCCATTTTTCCGGCACGCCGAGCTCGAGCAGATGGGCATCCCGATCCTCGCCGGGATTTACGGGACCAACCCGGCGGGGGGCGGCTACCAGGGGATCAGCCCGACCGTCCTCTTTGCTCACAAGGACTGCAACATCGCCGTGGGCGGAGCGGGGATCGTCTCCGGGATGGCGCCCAGGGGCGGCTTTGACCGGGAAACGGCGGAGGACCTCATCGAGCGGGCCAAAGGTTTCAAGGCATCGCCCCCCGGCACCGTTGCCACCCATTACGATGAGACCGGGTTTTTCCGATACGTCTTCGACGATGAGGAGTCGCTCATCGACGCCCTCCGGGAGACCATGGCCGAAATCCCGGCTCATGCCCCCCGATTTTTCCGGGTGGCCGAGCCCCGGGACCCGGCCTTCCCGCCGGAGGAGCTCTACCGCCTGGTTCCGTTGAGCCCCAAAACGGTTTACGACGTTGACGAGGTCCTCGCCCGGCTGGTGGACGGGAGCGAGCAGATGGAATTCCGCCCCGGATACGGCCCCGAGGTTTACACCGGGCTCTGCAAGATCGACGGGTTTTTGGTGGGGGTGATCGGGAACCGGCAGGGGTATCTCGGCAAGGACTACCCCGAGTACGCCGACTATCCCGGCATGGGCGGCAAGCTCTACCGGCAGGGGCTCATCAAGATGAACGAATTCGTCACCCTCTGCGGCCGGGACCGGGTGCCCATTGTCTGGGTCCAGGACACCACCGGGATCGACGTGGGCGACGCCGCCGAAAAAGCGGAGCTGCTGGGCCTCGGCCAGTCGCTCATCTATTCCATCCAGTCCACCGACGTCCCCATGATGCTGCTGGTGCTCCGGAAAGGCACGGCCGCCGCCCACTACCTCATGGGCGGCCCCACCGCCAACCGGCACAACGCCTTCACCCTCGGGACCGTCGCCACTGAAATCCACGTCATGCACGGGGAAACCGCGGCGGTGGCCACCTATTCCCGGCGGCTGGTCAAGGAGCACGAGGCCGGCCGGGACATCGACCCGGTGATCGAATCGATGAACCGGCTCGCCGAAGATTACCACGCCAAGTCCAGACCGCTCTTCTGCGCCCGGACCGGGATGGTCGATGAGATCGTCCGGATGGCCGATATCCGCCGTTATCTTATCGCCTTCGCCAATGCCGCCTATCAGAATCCCCGCTCCATCTGCCCGCACCATCAGATGATCCTGCCCCGGATTATTCGGGGGTAGCCATGATCATCGCAAAAGGGACTTTCAGGGACTAAAGGGACCCAAGGGGCGGATTGAGCCCGACGCACGGGGAACGGTCACGCCGGGCCGCACCCGGGAGCGCCGCTAGAGACCTCCGAGGTTTCCAAAGCTTTGGAAACCTCGGAGGTCTAAGGTTCCTCTCTATTTCCGGGTCAACTGAACGGACCCGTCCCAGTCGTCGGGCAGGGTTTGCGGGTCGAGGGCCGCGATCCGGACGAGCATCTCGCTGGCGGCCGGGTCATCGGGGCGGAGGGCCAGGGCTTCGCGGAAGCCGTCTTCGGCCGACGTGAAATCCCGGGCAAGATAGGCGCCAAACGCATCCTCGTAAGTCCGGTAATAGGTCTCGTCCGCTTCGGGCACGGCGTCATCGGCCGTGCCGTAAACCTCGTAAACCCGAGTCGCGTGAATTTTGCCCTTCACCCGGATGAAATCCAACAGGCGGGTCCGGAAGCGTCCCGGCGTCAATTGGGCCCATGTCTCTTCGGTGATCATCAGCTCCGTCCCGTACCACTTGTTGGCGCCTTCCAGCCGGGATGCGAGGTTCACGTTGTCCCCGATGACGGTGTAGTCGAGGACATCGGCCGATCCCATGTTCCCGACCACCATCTTCCCGGTGTTGATCCCCACCCGGCAGCGCAGGGGCGGTAGAGACTGCTCCGCCCAGGTCCCCCTCAGCTCGGTCAGCCGGCGCTGCATCTCGAGCCCGGCCATCACGGCCCGGTCCGCGTGGTCGGCCTGAGGCAGGGGAATTCCGAACTCGGCCATGATGGAATCGCCCTGGTATTTATCGATGATCCCGCCCGTTTTCAGGATGATCTCCGCCATCTCCGTGAGATAGCTGTTGAGCAGGGATACCAGCTCGGGGGGCTTCATGGCTTCGGAAATGGTGGTGAAATCGGCCAGGTCGGAAAAGAGGACCGTGGCCACCCGCTCCTCGCCGCCCAACCGGAGCTGGTCCGGGTCGGCGAGGAGCTCGGCGACCACCGCTTCGGGTAAATACCGGGCAAAGGTCTCCCGGATAAACGCCCGATCCCGGGACGCCGAGATCTCCAGGGCGACCACGAAGCCGAAAAAGGCGATCAGCACGGCGGCGCCCATGGTGACAACGGGAAAGAGGCGGAAATGGGTCATCTCCACCCAGGTCAACCCCACCAGCCCCGCCAGGAGCAACGGTCCCGACAGGTAGAGCACCCACGATGATTGAGGCAGGGAAGCCGCCGCCATGAAGAGAATCCCGATCGACAGGAGCCCCACCAGGGGCCAGGGGGACCAGCGATCATAAAAGGTCCGGGTCAACAGGCCGTTGAGCATGGAGGCATGAAGACTGACCAGCGGCGTGTTCCGCTCCAGAGCGGTGGTCCCCAGGTCGGAGATCCCGGATGCCACATCGGCCACCCAGACAAAGCTGCCTTCGAAGAGGTTGGTCAGGTTGCCCCGAAGAGCGGGGTCATCGATGTGAGCCAGCAGGGTATGGACCTCGACCTCGTCGAAATCCTTTCCCATGGCTCCCACGAATGGGACAAAGGCGCGGCCTCCCTCGTCGATGGGAATAATTAGATCCCGATCCAGCCGGTTCTCCGGAGACGCCGGCAGAAGAATCCGCCGGCCCCACTCGACCGTCGCCGCGTCCAGACTG
>CAYNGG010000322.1:0-5037 GCA_964396575.1 uncultured Desulfobacteraceae bacterium
GCCCCGGCGGGCGCCGTCACGAGCCCTTCGATTCCGGCCCCCCGGCCTCGCCGCCCGCCCGGTCCTGGAAGCGTTCAAGCTCCGCCGAAAGGCGATCGAGACCTTTCCCGGCATCGTTGAGATCTCCCGCCAGAAAGGCCGCCTCCATCTCCTGAGCCTCATCCCGAAGCCGGTGAGCCGAGATGTTGGCGGCCATCCCTTTAATGGTGTGGGCATAATGGCGAGCGCTTTCGGCATTGCCGTCGGAAATGGCCGACTGGAGCAGATCAATCTGCTCGGGAAGCGATGAGAGAAACAGACTCAACACATTGTCCAGGAGGGCCTCGTCGCCGCCGACCCGGTTGAGCAGCTCGGTCCGGTCGAAGACCTGGCCGTTTCCGATGGCCGGCGGCTCATCCGGCAAGGCCGGCGTCGATGACGCCGACGCTCCGGACGCGCGGCGGTCGATGGCATCCCGGAGCCGCTCCGGCCCGATGGGCTTGGCCACGTAGTCGTCCATTCCCGCCGCCAGGCAGCGGTCCCGGTCCCCCTTCATGGCGTGAGCGGTCATGGCGATCACCGGGACATCGGGGCGAGTGGCCCGGACGTCGGCTTCCCGAAGCCGCCGGGTGGCCTCGAACCCGTCCATCTCCGGCATCTGAATGTCCATGAGGATCAGGTCATAGGCGGTCTCCCGGGCGGCATCGAGGGCCTCGCGGCCGTTTTCGGCGGTATCGGCGGTGTAGCCGAGCTTTTTCAGAATCCCCAGGCCCACCTTCCGGTTGGCCGGGTTGTCCTCCACCAGGAGAATTTTCAGCGGCGAGACCGCCTCATCGGCATCGGCCGGCGGGGTTGCGGTCCCCCCCGCTGATGACTTGACGCCCTTTTCCCGGCGGCTTTCCTCGGTCCGGCGGACATCGTCCCCCTTTTCCAGAACCATCGTAAACCAGAAGGTGGCCCCCTCGCCCACTCGGGTCCGCACCGACAGCTCACCGCCCATGATCCGGGCTAAGTGGGCGGAGATGGCCAACCCCAGCCCCGTGCCGCCGTACTTCCGGCTCATGGAGCTGTCCCCCTGGGAGAAGGGTTGAAACAGGCCGTCCAGCCGGTCCTCCGGAATACCGATGCCCGTGTCGATTACCTCCACCCGGATGGTGGCCTGGGCCTCGGTCTCCGAATCGCATAACAGCCGGACGGTCACTCCGCCCGTCTCGGTGAACTTCACCGCGTTGCCCACCAGGTTCATCAGGATCTGGCTCAGCCGGGCCGAATCCCCCCGCAAGCGCGAGGGCACCCCGGCCGAGGTCTCCCGAGAGAGGGTCAATCCCTTTTCCCGGGCCTTGGCCGTGAACATCTCGAGGACGTTTTCCACGGTGTCAACGATGTCGAAATCGATGGATTCGAGCTCGAGCTTGCCGGCCTCGATCTTGGAGAAATCGAGGATATCGTTGATGAGGGCCATCAGGATCTCCGATGAGATCCGAATGGTGTCGAGGTATTCCCGCTGGTCCTCGTTGAGCCCGGTGTCTTCGAGCAGGCCGGCCATTCCGATGATGGCGTTCATGGGGGTCCGGATCTCGTGGCTCATGTTGGCCAGGAGCTCGCTTTTGGCCCGGTTGGCGTGTTCAGCGGCCTTTTTGGCGGTCTCGAGGGCTTCGAGGGTGCTGTTGAGGCGATCCTCGGCCGCCCGTTTTTCGGTGATGTCCTCCAGGATGCCCAAAAGGGTTTCGGGGGTCCCGTCCTGGCCATGGATGGGCACCTTGATGGTATGGGCCAGGATGCCGCCCCGGCTGGTGGTGACCCGTTCCTCGGGGATATCGACGATCCGCCCGCCACGCATCACCCCTTCGTCGGTCTCCCGGTACAGCAGGGCCTCTTTCGGGTCCGGAAAGAGCTCCTGATCGGTCAAGCCCACCACCTGCTCCCGACTGACCCCGAAAATCGACTCCATCCGGGCGTTCCAGATGGTGAAGCGGTAGTCGTCCCGGACATCCTTGGCAAAGACCCCCACCGGGAGGTTCTCGATGGCCTTGCTCAGGAAATTCCGCTGGCGGTAAACGGTCCTTTCGGACCGCTTCCGCTCGGTGATGTTGTAATGAGCCGCCACCACGTAATCTCTCCCCTCGTTGGAAAACCGGCTGGCCTGGAGCATGAACCAGCGCTGCTCGGTGGGGCTGTGACAGGGATATTCGAGGGAAAAGCTTTCGCGGCGGCCCATGATCAGCTCCCGAAAAGCCTGACCCACCGTCGGCGCCTCATCCGCACGACCCCCGCGGGACCGCTCGCAGACGTCGAAGTAATTCTGGCCGATGCCGGCGTTCGCGCCCATCCATCCGTTTGATTCGGCAAAGCGGCGCCAGGCCGCGTTCACGGCGATGACGGTGCCCGATCCGTCGAGGATGAACACGTGGGCATGGAGCGCGTCCACCACGGACTGTAAAAAACCCCCTGATTGAGTAGCGGGTCGGTGGGAAACGGGGTCCGACGATTCCAGATGCCGTTCGGTTTCCATCGCTGTCTTCTCCTCTCCCGCAAGTCTGATAAGCGGAACCGTCCACATCGACACCGCGCCTTCTCGCGGTTGACGGCCGGAATCCCTTCGGCTATGATGGATTCCTCAGTTCGGATCGCAGTATAACCCAAATGAACCTATCGATAAATGATCTTTTTGAAAGGACCGCCACCGCTTTATGACCTCACCCGTTCAGCGCGTTCAGGAAACCGCCGGCTTTCTGCGGGAAAGGCTCGACGCCCCGCCCCTCGTCGGCCTGTTGACCGGCACCGGCCTCGGCGGAATCACCCGATCCCTTACCATCGAAGGCGGCCTGCCTTACCGTGACATCCCCCACTTTCCCGTTTCGACGGTGACCAGCCACCCCGGCCGACTCGTCTGGGGCCGGCTGGCCGGGGTGACCGTGGCCGCCCTCGAGGGCCGGTTCCACCTCTACGAAGGCTATTCTCCCGCCGAGGTGACCTTTCCCATCCGGGTTATGCAGGCCCTCGGAGTCGAGACCGTCATCCTCTCCAACGCCGCCGGGGGCCTCAACCCCAACTTTTCTCCCGGCGAGATCATGGTTATCCGGGACCACATCAACCTCACCGGCGAAAACCCGCTGGTCGGCCCCAACGAGGACCGGTGGGGCATCCGGTTTCCCGACATGAGCCGGGCCTATGCCCCGGATCTCGCCCGGACCGCATTCAGCATCGGCACTGACAAGCGGCTGAGGGTCCGGGAAGGGGTTTACGCCGGGCTCAAGGGGCCGTCCCTGGAGACTCCGGCCGAAGTCCGGCTTTTACAGACGGCCGGCGCGGATGCCGTGGGCTTTTCCACGGTGCTGGAGACCATCGCCGCCGTCCACGCCGGGATGGATGTCCTCGGGCTGTCCACCATCACCAACGTCCACCAGCCGGACCACCCGGAACCGGCCACCCTCGAAGAGATCATCGCGGTGGCGGAAGACGCCGCCCCCAGGCTGGAAGCCCTCATTCGAGGGGTTGTGGAGGTGATCCATGGCTGAAATAATGGTTCGAAACGGTTACATCCTGACGATGGACGGAAAGGACCGCCGGTTTCCCGACGGCGTGGTGGCCATCGACGCCGGCGGGATCACCGCCGTGGGGCCGGCGTCGGAAATCCCCCCCGATCCGGCGGCCCGGATCATCGACGCCCGGGGCGGGATCATCCTGCCCGGCCTGATCAACGCTCACACCCACGCGGCCATGACCCTGCTCCGGGGCATCGCCGATGACCTGCCGCTCATGACGTGGCTCAACGAGCACATCTTTCCGGCCGAAGCCACCCTCGATGCGGACCGGGTCCGGGCCGGCACCCGGCTGGCCTGTGCCGAAATGATCCGTTCGGGGACCACGTGCTTCTGCGATATGTACCTCTTTGAAGGGGCGGTCGCCGAAGCGGCCCGGGAATCCGGGATGCGGGCGGTGGTGGGCGAGGTTCTTTACGACTTCCCGTCCCCGAGCTACGGGACCATCGATAAGGGATTCGCTCACACCCGGGACCTGATCGAGCGCTGGGCCGATGACCCCCTGATCACCATCGCCGTGGAGCCCCATTCTCCCTATCTCTGCGCCCCGGACTTGCTCCGGGAGGCGGCGGCCCTGGCCCGGTCCCACAAAGTCCCCCTGGTGATCCACCTGTCGGAGACGGTCCAGGAGGTGGAGACCGTCCGGAAAACCCACGGCCGGACCCCCGTGGGCCATCTGGCCCACCTCGGCATCCTCGGCCCGGACCTTGTCGCCCCCCACTGCGTGGTCCTGACCGATGAGGATATCCGGCTCCTCCGGGATGCCGACGTGAAGGTGGTCCACAACCCGGAAAGCAACATGAAGCTCGCCTCCGGCGTGGCCCCGGTACCAAAGCTGCTCGACGCCGGCGTCCGCGTGGCTTTGGGCACGGACGGGCCGTCCAGCAACAACGACCTCGATCTCTTCGCCGAAATGGACACCGCCGCCAAGCTCCACAAGGTCACGACCCTGGACCCGACCGTTCTGGACGCCACGACGGTCGCGCGGATGGCCACCATCGACGGGGCCCGGGCCCTGGGGCTCGACCACCTCACCGGCTCCCTGGAGCCGGGCAAACGGGCCGATCTGATCATCATCGATACCGATGCGCCCCACCTGACCCCCATCTATCATCCGGACTCCCACCTCGTTTACGCCGCCCGGGGGAGCGACGTGGTCACGTCGATGGTCAACGGCCGGATCCTCATGGAGGACCGGCGGCTGACCACCATGGACGAGGCCGCGGTGATGGAGAGGGCAAAAGAGATCGCCGAAGAGATCCGCCAGTCGATCAACACCGGCCGGGATTGACGGGAAAGGAGATATCATGCCAGCCGAACTGAGCCGCGAAGAAATCCGGGAGATCGTCTTCAAGCAATTGCCCGGGATCATCCGGACCGACCCGGAGATCCGCCAGGCTCTCATCGACCTGACCGGGGACCGGTATGCGGACCGGGAACGAACCGGGGACCGGATTGACCGGGTGCTGGATGAGCTGAAAGCGGATCGGGAACGAAGCGATCAAAGGTGGCGGGA
>CAYNGG010000323.1:0-5027 GCA_964396575.1 uncultured Desulfobacteraceae bacterium
GACCGCAAAGTATTGCCCGCCCCGTCATCGGTCTTCCATGTCCGCGAAAAGGGGCCTGAAGCACAGATGAGGGCCGTGTTGCCGTCGTGATCCCGAGCGTTCACATCCGCCCCGTTCTGGAGCAGCGGCGAAACCATCTCCGGACTCCCCAATGCCGCGAACATGAGGGCGGTCATCCCGTTGGGACCGTGCGCATTCACCTTTGCCCCTTCGGCCAGAAGCATGGCGGCGATCTCCAACCGGCCGGCGGCCGCCGCGTTGATCAACGGGGTCTCGCCGTCGTTGTTCCGGGTGTTGACCTCGGCGTTATGCTCCAGCAAGAGTTGGACCATCACCGGATTTCCCACCAGACAGGCCATCTGCAAAGGGGTTCGCCCCCCGGCGTCCGGTCGATCAGGGTCCGCATCATGGCTTAGCAAGGCCTCCACCATGCCGATGCGGCCCTCCATACAAGCCAGGGTCAGAGCCGTCGCCCCGGTCTGGTCGTCGCGGGCATCCGGATACGCCCCGTCGATGAGAAGCGCCCTGGCTTTTTGAAAGTCGCCCGCCCGCATCATCTCGATCATCTGATCGCCCTTTTCCCGATCGGCTCGCGAGCAGCCCGTCAGCGAGGAGGCCATGAGCCCCCATCCGACGAAGAAGATGATCGCGATTTTCACCCATCGACGGGCATCACTTGTGAGGGAATCAGATCCAGCCTCGCCTCCCGCTGTCAGCATGGATTTCTCCTTTCCGGATCAGGGTTTCCAGGCGTTCGATACCGTCCGCATTGAACGGGCATGATCGTTTCCGATGATGCTCCCCGCCCCGCCCTACCCCACTCACCTGATAAAATCACAGCCGACATGCTCAGCGGCCATCTCACCGGTGTCCTCGAGAAACGCCCGGTCGTTGCCGTGATCGATAACGCGGTTGAGCCTTCGGCAACGGACTTTCGCGGCCAGTATGTTAGGAAGGGCGGTGTCCGATTTACCCATGCCCGCCCTCGCCTATTCGCGGTCCTTGTCCATCGACTGGGTGGCCTTGAATTTCCGTCGGACGACCATCAAGGCAGCTAGCTCCTTCAAACAATGTTTATGCCCATATTCAATGCTTTTACCGATGTAGAGGAGCGGGTCGAGTCGCATGGAAAACGGCCAGCTCACGAAGAACATCAGAATCAAAAAGATGGATAACAGCCAGAAATGGTTCCACAAAAGCCAGGGGATCCATATTATTCCGCTGTGGCGAAAGCCTCTTAAGACCCCGGAAAACGAGGCCGCCATAGGTGGATATTCGACGGCGATGCTGTACATTTTGATGATCTCTATCTCATACCAAGTCCAGGCGGACGGATCGAGCTTGGGCTTGCCAAAAACGATCAGCATCATCAGGAACGCCAGGAAAACAGCGCTCACCGCCGCATAGGCATAAGCCGCCGTGACCGGCTGAAACAGGGACCAGACGAAAAAACAAAGCGGAAGGGTCCACCTGGCCCGCCCTTGCTCGGGTATTGGGCTCTCCTCTGGCTCATAATGAGGATGAAATGGGTCCTCCCGATCCCCAGGCGGTGACCGGAGGCTTTCAGACCGGGTGGCGCCGTCATCCTCAGACGCCGGGCCGTCGTCCTTCCCTTCCTCCGGCGCTTCTTCTTGCTCCCAACGATTCTTCATGCCGCACCTTCCGCCACCTGGATCACAATTTTGCCCTGAACCCCGGCCGACTCGATCCGTTCATGGGCGCGGCGGATGTCGTCCATCCGCATCCGGTCGGCGATGACCGGACAAATCCGGCCCTCGCCGAGGAGATCGAAGACAGCCGCCAGATCCTCGAAAAACCAGTCCGGACGCTTCCGCCGGAGTGCCCCGATGGAATAAAAGGTGGCCGTCCGGCCATTGAAAAGAAGCTTATATAGATTGAGTCGAAGAAAATCCAGCGGGATGCTCCCCCCTTTGCCCATAACCGCGTTGTAAAATCCGTAAGCCACCAGAATGCCACCTTTTCGAAGCGCGTTAAACGACCGTTTGAAATGCTTGCCGCCGATGGGATCAAAGGCCGCGTCCACGCCGTCACCGGTCCGCTCGCAAATCGTCTTGACAAAATCCTCGGACCGGTAATCAATGGGGATTGCCCCCAGATCAGCGACCAGCTCATGTTTGGGCGCCGACGCCGTCCCGTGGATCTCGAGATCGACGAGCCGGCCGAGCTGAATGGCGGCCGTGCCGACCGCGCCGCCCGCCCCGTGGATCAGGATCCGCCCGCCCGGCCGGACCCGAGCGACCCGGTGGAGCATCTGGTAAGCGGTGACGTAGGAAAGAATACAGGCGGCGGCTTCCTCCGAATCGAGGCCCTCCGGCACCGCCGTCAACCGGCTTTCCGGCAGACAGATGTATTCCGAACAGGCGCCGATGACCGTGAGGTCGGCAACCCGCTGGCCCACCGCGAACCGGGTCGCTCCTTCGCCCCGCTTGTCCACGACCCCGATCATATCATATCCCGGCGAAAAAGGAGGTTTTTCCTTTACGTCGGGATACTTGCCCCGACGAATCATGATATCCGTAAACGACGCGCAGGTGGTCAGGACCTTGACCCGCACCTCCCCAGGGGCCGGCTCCGGCAGCTCGGGCTCCTCGACCACCTTGAGCACGTCGGAATCGCCGAATTCCGTAATGATGACCCGTTTGTATCCCATATTGACCTCCCAATCTATTCTTTGTCGTCTGCGTTGTCCAGTCGGCTCTGATTTGGTTAATCCGTCCGAAAGGATGCCGGAATGGTTACCCGGCATTGCCGAAGCTGTCAACCTAAAGCTCCGGATGATTCAGAGGGCTGAAAACCTATTGACGGCGGGCAATGGAAAAGGGATTAAACCCACAAGATCGGGGCGGCACCACGATCACCCCCGTGCATGAAAATAGATTTAAACCACGAAACACACTAACTACACGAAAAAATTATAAAATCAGGCATCCTTTGCTCTCAAAGGGGCAGCGGCATCCCGGCGCTGAAATTAGCGGCTGGAAGCCGCTTCCACCATGTTGGCTTACGTTAAAGTGTAAACTTCTTTTGACACATTTTGAAGGATGCCTAAAATCAGATGGATTTCTACGAAACCCATCTGATTCGTGTCGATTCGGTTTCATTTATGGTTCCGGATTTTACCATTGGAGCACGGGCGTCTTCAGCGATTCCGGCACCGAATAAATCCCCCATCAGCAACAAATGGAGCCCGTCTCCGGGGATTTTTCTTGTCAAAGCCGAGATTTTCCATTATTTTCTTCTGGAGAAAACCGGATCATGACCGATCCCGACCCAACCCAAAACAACATGAGGTGAAGACCGTGGAAGTAAAAATGTGCGACCTCCCCGGCGTGGGCAAAAAGATCTCGTTTGAGACCGCTGATGAGCACAAGATTGTGATCATTGTCCATCATTCCGGAAAACGGGACCTCTATTTCTTCCAGGAAGCCGGAGAAGATGAAGCCGACTTTTTTCTGTCCCTGACATCCGAGGAAACCCGGGAGATGGGGGCCCAGTTGCTGGGAGCCACCTATCAGCCGGTGGATGACGAAAAGATGGAGATCTTTCAAAGGCACCTGGTCATGGAATGGGTCAAGCTGGCCCCGGAGTCCCAGTTCGTCAACAAGCAGATTGGGGAATCCCGCATCCGCACCCACACCGGGGCCTCCATCATCGCGGTCATGCACGGAGATGACATGACCGTCAG
This sequence comes from uncultured Desulfobacteraceae bacterium, assembly GCA_964396575.1. GTDB lineage: Bacteria > Desulfobacterota > Desulfobacteria > Desulfobacterales > JAABSP01 > CAYNGG01. The sequence goes on from CAYNGG010000323.1 coordinate 3,707, forward strand.
CCCGGACATCGATCTCGTGCTCAAGCCCGGAGACACGGTCATGGCGGCGGGAAAAAGGGACCAGATCCGCCGGTTTGAAACCATGGCCAAAGGCGAAACCGACAAAGGAGACGCATGATGGGGGACGTTAACGTCTCTGTTCTGTTTATTGCCGGGACGCTTTTCATTCTGCTGTTCGCCGTGGGATTTGTCGGCAAGAAGGTCCGGGTTCCCGGGGTGGTGCTCTATATCCTCCTGGGCATCGGCCTCGCGGGTTATTTTTCCGGCGATCATCTCCTTCACCTCGCCGGAGAAGTGGGGATCGTCCTGCTGTTTTTCATGCTGGGCATGGAGTTCCCGGTCCGCCGCCTGGCCGGCATAGCCGGAAAAGTGGCTCCGGCCGGAACCCTGGACCTGGTCCTCAACCTCTTTCTCACCATGGTGATCTGCATGGCTTTCGGCCTGGACTGGGGCACCGCCTTTCTCCTGGGCGGCGTGGTCTATGCCACATCCTCATCCATCACCGCCAAGGTCCTGGAAACCTCGAAACGCATGGCCAATCCGGAATCGGAATTTCTGCTGGCTCTGCTGATCTTCGAGGACATTGTCGCTCCGGTGGCGGTGGCGATCCTCGTGGGACTTACCGCCGGAGCCGCCCTGACCGCTATGACATTCGGGCTGATAATCGCGAAAATCATGGTCCTCATCATCGGCGCCGTGATCATCGGGCATCTCATCTTCAGCCGACTGGGAGATTTTGTGGACCGGTACATCAGCCATGACATTTTCATTCTGCTGGTGGTGGGCATCGCCCTTGCCTACGGCGGTTTGGCCCTGATGCTGAATCTGTCCGAGGTGCTGGGCGCTTTTCTGGCCGGCATCATCCTGGCGGAAGCGCGGCGGACCGAGCATCTGGAACACGCGATCCTGCCCGTCCGGGACCTGTTTCTCCCCCTGTTCTTTTTCTATTTCGGCACCACCATCACGTTTGGAGACGGGGTTCCGATGGTCCCCCTTCTGATTACGCTTCTCGTCTGGTCCATCGTTGCCAAGATCATCACCGGGTATTTCGGCGGCCGGCTCTACGGGCTGTCCAAAAGAGTATCCTTTCGAGCCGGGCTGTCCTTCACCCAGCGGGGTGAGTTTTCCGTGATCATCGCCGCCATGGCCGCGGACACCATCCGGGTCCTGAGCGGTGTCTTCATCCTGGCTTCGGCCATGATCGGCATCCTGATCTTTGAGATGGCCCCGAAAATCACCAACGCCCTGTTTCCCAAAGCAGAAAAGCCCCAGAAATTCAAGGTGCCGGGCGGTAACTGACGTATCATAAAGGAGAGAACAT
>CAYNGG010000324.1:0-5026 GCA_964396575.1 uncultured Desulfobacteraceae bacterium
ACTCATATCGGTCTGACTAACCAACCGATCCACATCAATGAGATACTGAATCCGGTCGCCCGGCAGAAACCGGCAGCCCAACAGGCCGGCCCGGGCCAGTTTTGCCCTGAGGGATGAGGGCATCAATCTCAGCTCGGTCAGGGGAAGCCGGGCGACCCGGGTCCGGCCCGGCAGTTTCAGGGCCAGACAGTCATCGGCGCAGTCGGGGGCCAGCCGGTCGGTCGCCGCCCGAAGTTGGCGCCGGACTGTTTCCCCGGGGGTCATCAGCACCGCCGCGGTGCCGGGGGCTCCGCCGGTCAGGTCGAAGATCTCCCGGAGTCGCCGGTCGAGGTCAAAGACCAGGATCGACCGGCCGCCGTGATTGATCCGGCCCGCCAGATATCCCGCTTCCTGATCCAGGGGCGGGGTCTTCCCCAAAAACGAGCTGCCCACGCACCGGTCCCGGTCGATGAGAAACCCGGTCCGGTCATACCGGACCACCAGAAAGCTCTGGGTCCGATGCTCAGAGAGCTTCAAGGTCCCGGGTCAGCTCGGCGAGCAAGTTGCCGATGTGGATGATCAAAACCTCATCGTCTTGCACCGTGAGGGCTCCGGCAAAGCAAGCCGACTCTTCGCCGTCGGAGGAAATGGCGCGGACCCGGCGTTCGGGGACTTTCAGGATCTCGACGATGTCGGAGACCAGAAAGGCGAGCCGGCCACCTTCAGACCCGGAAATGACAAGGGTCTCCGCCTCCAGGGCTTCCTTTTCAAACCGGACCCGGAGGTCGAAGACCGCGTAAGGCTCCCCGTGACGGTTGATGAGCCCCCGGATGTAAGGCGGCACAAAGGGGATGTAGTGGCGGGCCGCTCCCACCACGATCTCCCGGACCTGATCGGCCGGCAGGGCGTAGCGGGTCTGGTCCACCCGGACCACCAGAAACTTCACCGATGGCTCCGGGGCGGCCGCTCCATCCTGATCCGCTTCGGACCGGACGGCCTCGATCCGGTCCATCAGGGTATCGCTATCCATCGGATGCCTCCAATGGTTCCGCCGCCCCGGCCGGCGCGTCCGCCAACGGCTCCCCCGCGTCGTCGCCGTCAGGCTCGACGGCGTATTGATCGATGAGGCCGTCGAGGTCCTCGGCGGTTTCCTTCAGGCGGTTGGAAGCCTCGGTGGTCGCTCGGGTCGAGACCACGAAGTTGTCGATCCCCTCGGAGATCTGCTTGAGCGTCAACAGGATCTGCTCGAAGGCCGACGCCTGCTGGCCGATGGACAGGGAAATGTGGTCGGCCGAGGAAGCTGAAATTTCTGATGAGCTTTCAATGTCCTCGAAGACCTTCCGAAGCCGGCTTGACAGCTCCCAGCCGGCCAGGATTTTATCGGTTCCCTCTTCTGAGGAGAGGATCAGGCCGTCGGAGGCGTGCTGGATTTCGTCGATCTTGGTCTTGATCTCGCCGGTGGATTTGACGGTGCTGTCGGCCAGGCGGCGGATCTCGGCGGCCACGATCTTGAAATTCTTCCCCGCGTCCCCGGCCGATGCCGCCTCCAGCTCGGCGTTGAAGGCGATGATCTTGGTCTGATCGGCGATCCCGTTGATGATGGTGACGATGTCCCAGATCCGGTCCACCCGTTCGCTGAGGGACCGGACCCCGGCGATCCGCTCCGCGTTGGATGCCTTGATCTCGGTCATCTTCTCGATGCTCTGCTCGATGATGGCGACCCCCTGGGAGACCGCTTCCCGGGTGTTATTGGCGATCGCGGCCACCTCCTTGATCCGGGAGGCGATGCTCTTGGCCAGGGCGTCGGAGTCCTCCATGGTGCTGACGATCTCCTTGACCGCCGCCGCCTGCTCGTTAGCGGTGCTCGAGATCTCCTGGGCCGAGACCGAAAGGTCCTGGACCGAATCGACCAGGACGTCGGCGGTTCCCTTGATCCGTTTCAGGATGGCCACAAAGCTCTCGATCATCTCGTTGAGCTGGCGGGAGATCAGGCCGATCTCGTCGGTCCCGGTTACCTCGATTCGCTGGGTGAGGTCCCCCCGGTGAATGGCGTCGGAAACCATTTTCATTCGCGAGACCGGCCTGAACATCCGGCTCACCACCCGGCTCACCACCAGGTAAACGATGATCCAGACCGAAACCACCGCCCCGATCAGCATCAGCCGGACGTGGGAAAGGTACTGGCGGGTGGGGGCGAGCGGGATGCTCGATACCACGGTCCATCTCGTCTCCGGCAGGTATTTATAGTAGGCCAGCCGGGCGTTGGGGTCGGTTATTTCAGGGGTTTCGCCGGGATAGCGGGTGAAGCCCGCCGAGCTGTCGAGGATGTCCCGGATGTAGTACCGGCCCGCTGAATCGGCCAGGTCCCGGATTGGCTGCCCCTGACGCCGGGGATGGATCAGGAGCCGGCCGTTGTCGTCGAGGATAAAGGCGTAGCCCCCCTGGCCGATGGTCACCGAGGTGAGGGCCTCGGACAGGGCGTCCATCTCCATCAGGGTGTGGAGCTCGTCCCGGTAGCACGACGCCCATAAGATCAGGTCCCAGGGCTCGAAATAGGAGAGGTAGCCCACCTTCAGCCGGGCCTCGGACTCCCCGACGTTCTGCCAGAGGTAGGTCAGATAGCCGGTTTTCATCTCCACGGCCCGCTGCATGAACCGGTGCCCGATGGCGTTGACCCCCTCGGACAAAGGGTGGATGACCAGCTTCCCCGCGGTGTTGACCCCGGCCAGATAGCCGGTTTCACCGATCCGGCCGAAGACGGGGTCGAGAATCATGTCCCGGACCCGCTTCCGGGCTTCCGGCTCGTCCAGCTCGCCCGACCGATAGGCCCGGTAATGGTGGACCACCATGGCTCGGGCCTTTTCCGCCACCGATCGGAGATAGCTCTTGGCCACGCTCTCGACATAGAGTCCGGTCATCTGGTGAATCAGCTCGGTGGTGCTGACCAGCTCCGTCCGATTGCGCTCCATGAGGCTCCGCTCCAGGCTTTCGTAGTAGATCAGCCCCAGCCCCGCCATCAACACGACGCAGAGCCCTCCGACGAAAAGCTGGATCTTCCCCGACAGGCTCCGGTAGTATTCGGTCAGGCTGATGTACATAAGCTCCCTTAGACCACGTAATGGGTGACGATCCGGTTCAGGTCCGAGGCCAGGCGGTCAAGGGACTCGGCGGACCGGGTGGCGGTCCCGGCGGCCTCCACGAGCTGCTCGACCCCGGCCGAGATATCCTTTAAGGTCTGGAGAATCTGCTCGAAGGCCATCACCTGCTGGTCCACCGACCGGGTGATCCGCTCGGCCGACCCCGCCGCCGTCTCCGATGAGGCGAGGATCTTATCAAAAACCCGCTCCAGCTCCATGGACAGCTCCCACCCCTCGGCGATCTTCACCGTCCCGGTCTCGGATGACTCGATGAGCCGCTCGGCCGTTGCCCCGATTTCCCCGATGGTTCCCTGGATCTCGCCGGTGGATGCCACCGTGCTGTCCACCAGCCGCCGGACCTCACTGGCCACGATCTCGAACCGTTTTCCCTCAGCCCCGGCGGCCGAAGCCTGAAGCTCGGCGTTAAAGGCGATGATCTTCGTCTGGCTGGCGATGGCGCCGATGAGGTTGACCACCTCCCAGACGTTTTTGATCTGCTCGCTTAAAGCCTTGATCCCCTCGATGGTTTCGGCATTGGTCCGCTTGATCTCCTCCATCTTCAGGTGGTTGGTCCGGATGTTGGTGACCCCCTCGGAAACGTCGGTCTGGGTTCGGCTGGCGATCTCGGCCACCTCGCCGACGTCCTCACGGACCTCCTTGGAGAGCTTGTCGGCGTCCTCCATGGTGTTGACGATCTCCTTGACCGAGGCCGCCTGGTTGTTGGATGTGGTGAAAAGCTGTTGGGAAAAGGCGGTCAGCTCGTGGGTGGAACGGGAAAGCGTCGCGCCGGTCTCCTGAACCTTTTCCATCAGACGGCGGAAGTTGCCGATGGCCCCGTTAATGAGGTGGTTGATGTGGGCGAGCTCATCCGCCAGGGTCGTGGGGACCGTCCGGGTGAGGTCCCCCGCGTCGCTGGCAAAGACCCGGAGCGCTCCCTCCAGCCGGCGAATCCGACGGTGGACCGAGGAGATGTGGAGGAAAACGGCCGCCATGAGCGTAAACGCGTTGACCGAAAGAACCCCGGTCAGGGCCGGGAGGATTTCCGCCACAGCCGGCCGCTGCTGAGCCGCGGCGGCGAAAAAGAGAAAAACGGCGCAGTTGACGTAAATCGCCGGGATCATCAAAAAGATGATCGACTTGGGAAAGAACCCGACCCCGAGATAGCCCTTTTCCCCCAGGGCGGCCGGATCGATCGCCCCCGCCTTCACCAGGGCCTCGCACGGCCCCCGGATAAGGTTGAAGACGTAAATATAGGCGATGAGCGCCGCGATATAGGCCCCGTAAAGCGCCAGCCCGAAAATGGCGACCATCTGGACCCCGCTCACCGACAGAACCAGTCCGGCGTAAAGGGTCACCAGAGCCGCGCCGAGCCCGATCCGGGAAAAAAGCAATACCCCGTGACGAACCGGAAGCCGGGTCAGCCGGACAAATAGTTGACGGGCCTCCGCGGCCGATGCCGTCCCGGTGGCCAGCCGGTCAATGGCCACGGCCAGGCCCCGGGTGAGGACGTGGTTGGTGGGAATCGCCGCCAGAACCACGATGGCGACGGTGGCAACCCCGACCGCCTCCAGGATCGCCTGAACCACCGGGGGATCAAAACGAACCAGGAGGAGGGCGTAGGCCGTGGCCACGGGAACGCCAAAGAGAAATCCGATCATCTCGGATGCGAAAAAGCGACGAATAAAGGTGGTGCCGTTGATCATGGACGATCCAGATGGTGAGCTCGGCCATTCGGGCCGACCCGGACGGCCGTCCGAATGCCCTTCCGGATTTGGCCGGGCTCGGTCCCGCCGAAGCGGGCGCGGTGGAGGGAGGGGCACGCTCCCGGAATCAGTACCTGAAATCCTATACCCGTTTTAGGCCCGTGGGTCAAAACCTTTCTCGGCCGGCCCCGCGTGGGAAAAGACCCG
>CAYNGG010000325.1:0-5021 GCA_964396575.1 uncultured Desulfobacteraceae bacterium
CCTCCGAGGTTTCCAAAAAATTTGGAAACCTCGGAGGTCTGATGAGGGCTGAGGGTTTATCCGTAATCAACCCGGACGAGGCAGAGCCCGTGGGGCGGGGCCGTGGCCGGAGCTTGGGTCCGGTCCCGGCCGTCCCGGATGACCGCGACCCCGTCTGCGGAGAGCTTTCCCGACCCCACCGCCACCAGCGTCCCCACCAGGTTCCGGACCATGTAACGCAAAAAGCCGTCCGCCGAGACCGTGAAGGTGATCCGGCCGCCGCCGTTATCGTCGATCCGGGCGTCGGTCACCGTCCGGACCGAGTGGGCCCGGGGGCTCCCGGCTCCTTCGAAGGCCGAAAAGTCATGAGTTCCGATGAGGTGAGACAGGGCAACCCTCATGGCCGACCGATCCAGGGGCGTCCGGACCCACCACTCGAATCGCCGCCCGAGCGGGGACGGCAGAGCAGCGTTGTTGATCCGATACCGGTAGGTCTTGCCCCGGGCGTCAAAGCGGGAGTGAAAGGTCTCGGGAACCGGCGTGCAGGACCGGACCACCAGGTCATCGCCGGTGAGGCCGTTGATCGCGTTTTGGATGGCCTCGGCCGACAAGGCCGTGGGGCAGTGGATGTGAGCCACCTGACCCTCGGCGTGGACCCCGGCATCGGTCCGGCCGGCGCCGGTCACCGGGACCCGCCTGCCGGTGATCGTCTCCAGCGCCCCCTCGATCTCCCCCTGGACCGTCCGGTCCCCCTTCTGCCGCTGCCAGCCGTGAAAATCCGTGCCGTCGTACTCGATAACCAGCCTGAAGCTCCCGCCCATCTCCGCCTCGAACCGTCAGGTCAAAATCAGGGCCGCGGACAGGGAGAAAAAGGACAGCACCGTCGAGACCACAATGCTGGCCGATGCCAGCTCGGTGTCGCTGTTGAGCTGCGAGGACAGGACGTAAATGGAGGTGGCCGTCGGCAGGGCGAAAAAAATCATCCCCACCCGGAAAGCCATCCCGGTCACGCCGAAAAGTCCAAAAAAGAGGTAGCCGACGGCCGGGAAGAGGACCAGCTTGACGACCGACGAGGCCAGGGACAGCCGGAGGTGGCCCCGGAGGGAGTCAAAGGTGAGCGCCCCGCCGATGGACAGAAGGGCCAGGGGCAGGGTAACCATGGAGGTCAGCCGGAAGGTGTTATCGATAAAGACCGGGAAGGTGTTGATCAACCGGGCGTAGATGATCCCGGCCACGCAGGCCAGGATCAGCGGGTTGGTGACGATGGACCGGCCCGTCACCCGAACCCGCTCGCCGAAGGTGACCTTCTTCCCCGAAAACCAGATCAGGGTGGAGACCGCCAGGACGTTGATGAAGGGGATCACAAACCCGATGAGGATGCCGAACTGGGTCACCCCCGACTCCCCCAGAGCGGTAATCACGATGGCCATCCCGATGTAGGTGTTGAACCGGTAACAGCTCTGGGAAAAGGTCCCGGCCTGATAGTCGCCGACCCGAAAGCCGCGGATGTAGAGAAGGCTGATCAAAAACATGGCCACCACCGCCAGGAGAGCGGCGGCCGGAAGCCCCCAGTCGATCCCCGAGGTGGCGGCCCCGCCGATCTTCCAGAAGAGCATAACCGGAAAAAAGATAAAGTAAACCAGCCGGTCGGCGGTCTTGAGAAAGGCCGGGTCGGTGAGACCATAATGCCGGAGCCGGTTGCCCAGAACGATCAGGGCAAAGACCGGAAAGAGGCTGTTGATAACGGTCATGAGGGATCACAGCCGGTCGCACCGGACGTTGCCGAGCTGCTCGTCAATGGTGTCGTCGATGGCGTCGGCGAACCGCTCGAACCGGTATTCGGCGCCGCAGGACCTGCAGCGCAGGACGACTTTCCGTCAGGTCCGGTGGATTTTGAGCGGACTCTTGCACCGCTCGCAGCGAAACAGGGTCATGAAACTCCTTTCAATTACTCCGAAGTTGCATCCAATTCAAACCCAAAGCTTTGTACATTGACAACAATGAGCGATTCTGTCAAATCAAATCGGGAAAACCGGATGGAACCACCGGTGGACGCGATGGAGTCCATCGCGTCAGAACCCTTGACGGAGGGGAAGCGATTCCATGGAGCGCGTTGGGTGTACGGGGTTTGTGGTCGGAGCCGTGTCGGCCGGCCTGAAGAAAAACGGAAAAAAGGACCTCGGGATCATCTTCTCCGAGGTGCCGGCCACCGCCGCCGGAGTCTTCACCCGGAACCTGGTCCAGGCGCCGCCGGTGAAACTTGACCGGGAACGGGTCCGGACCGGGCGGTGCCAGGCCATCATCGCCAACAGCGGGTGCGCCAACTGCTGCACCGGGGACGGGGGCATGGCCGACGCCGTGGCCATGGGCCGGTACGCCGCCGATGGGCTCGACATCCCCGAAGCCTCGGTCCTGGTGGCTTCCACCGGAGTAATCGGCCAGCCCCTCCCGGTCGATCGGATCGGCCGGGCCGTTCCCGACCTGATCCAGTGCCTCTCCCCCGACGGCCTTCCCGACTTTGCCGAAGCGATCCTCACCACCGATCTCGTGACCAAAATCGCCACCCGACGGGGGGAGATGAACGGCTCCCCCTTTACCGTGACCGGGGTGGCCAAGGGCTCCGGGATGATCCGGCCTAACATGGCGACCATGCTCTGCTTCGTAATTACCGACGCGGCCATTGACGCCGCCCCCCTCCGGGAGGCCTTGACCCGGGCCGCCGACCGGTCTTTCAACCGGATCACCGTGGACGGCGACACCAGCACCAACGACAGCATCCTGGTCCTGGCCAACGGCCTCTCCGGAGCGACGGTCGAAGGCCCGGCCCGGATGGAGCGGTTCCAGCGGACCCTGGACGAGGTTCTCAAGGAGCTGGCCCGGATGGTGGTCCGCGACGGCGAAGGGGCCACCAAGGTGGTTGACATCGTGGTGGAGGGAGCCCGGACCGAGAGCGAGGCCCGGCGGGTGGCCGACACCGTGGCCCATTCGAACCTCGTCAAGACCGCCCTCTTCGGAGAAGACGCCAACTGGGGCCGGATCATCGCGGCGGTGGGCCGGGCAGGAGTCCCCCTGGACCCCGACCGGATCGAGATCCGGTTCAACGACGTCGTGATGGTCCAAAACGGGATCGGTTGCGGCGAGGCGGCCGAAGCAGCAGCCACGGCGGTCCTCAAAACCCCGGAATTCGCCATCACCGTGGACCTCCACGACGGCGAGGCAACGGCGTCGGTCATCACCTGCGATTTTTCCGTGGACTACGTCCGGATCAACGCCGACTATCGATCCTGACCGGGGCGGGGTCCATGATGCGGCTACAGAAATTTCTCTCCGCCGCCGGGGTCTGCTCACGCCGGCACGGTGAAACCCTCATCCGGGAAGGACGGGTCCGGGTCAACGGCGCCGTCGTCACCGAGATGGGGGTCAAGGTGGACCCGGCCGTTGACCGGGTGGAATCCGACGGAGCCCCGGTCCGCCTCCCCGAGACCACCGTCACCGTGGCCCTGAACAAGCCTCGGGGGTATGTAACCTCCTGCGAGCAGCCCGGTGAGAAGCTGGTGGTGGACCTGGTGGACCTCCCGGTTCGCCTCTATCCCGTGGGCCGGCTCGACAAGGACTCCACCGGGCTCATCCTTCTCACCTCCGACGGAGCCCTCCACCACCGGCTGCTCCACCCGTCCTTCGACCACGAAAAGGAATACGAGGTTACCCTGGCCCGGCCCATCACCGACGGAGCCTTGAAAAAGATGGCCGAAGGATTGCCCCTCATGGGGCGGAAAACCCGGAAGGCCCGGATCAAACGGCTTTCGCCCAACCGGTTCCGGATCGTCCTCCAGGAGGGCCGGAACCGTCAGGTTCGACGGATGGTCCGGAAGGTCGGCGGCCACGTCACCGGCCTCAAACGTATCCGGGTGGCCGGGGTCCGTCTCGGTCAACTCCCCGAAGGCCAATGGCGCCACCTCACCGAGGCGGAGCGGGAGGGGTTGATCGGGCCGTCGGGATAAGGAGACCGGGGCCGGACAGTCTGATCGCGCTTGGAAATCTCAACCGGCACTCATTTTCGAAAGACTCAGACTGGGCTGGTAGGACTACAGGGTAGCGTGGACCCTCTTGCCGCGTGGACGGCGAAAAATCAAATTTTGCATTCCTGGGAGCGCCGCACGCCAGTGCGGCTCAGCCCCGAAGATGCTGAACATACCAGACCGGGGCGAAGCCCTCATCGTTATTTTGGTGGAAGGGGGAGGGGTTGGCGAGATGGACTGGCCCAAACAATAATCATGGCCGGCTCTATTCTTCCAGTTGAGCTAATTGTTCAACCAATGAGGCTTTTTCTTTTTCACACGCCTTGATTTTTCTTTTGCAGCTATTGATTTGTTTTGTAACCTTCTTAATTTCATGCTCTATTTTTTGTTTCTCAAAATAGCTATGGCCCCGCAACTCGATTGTCAAAGCGACGACTTCTTGTCTCAACAATCTAAAGTATGGGTTTCCATGGGCATAGTTTTGTCTGTACTGGAGCTTCCCGGCTTTTATGGCCTCAATTATCTCATGCTCCTTGAGCCCAAACTCTTTGCATGCGTTATTATGGCTTAATGTTTCTCCAGGCTCAGTCCAAAGGGCTTCTGACATTTCGATTCCTTCCGTTTCAAGAGGTGTGGTCTTGCCAGGATCCGCCCGCCGTGACCCCTAAGCATTATTCTTTTCAGGCGACTTCATAAATTACGGGTCGATAATGTGCTTTGGGAATAGGCTTGCCGGTTGCTTTGGCGGCTTCCAACCATGCACGTTTTGCCTTCAGCAACTCTGACAATGCGGCTTCAGGGTTTCACCAAAAGCTGAACAGAACCTTAAATCAGGTAGATCCGCCACATACCCGCCATCTTCATCACTATGGAAAATGTTGATATGATAATCTTTCATGCTTCATCCGTTTTAAACCCGAATGCTTCGGCAATCCGGACCACTTCTGAAAATCTGATTTTGCGTTCTCGCACGGAGCCACGAGGGCACAGAGGAATTGATCCCCGTGTCTCTGTGCCTCTGTG
>CAYNGG010000326.1:0-5018 GCA_964396575.1 uncultured Desulfobacteraceae bacterium
TTTATTCCGGCAGACATTCTTTGGGGCACTCCGCCAGTAAATCTTCGTTCAACCCATACCCCCAATTTTCATTTGCCATGCACCCGGCAAGTGTGTACAACGTGTCTCTTGACGACCAACGCCGATCCAACAAGGCGGGTGACGGAGGAGACGACGATGAAACTGGGGATCACCGGCCGGCCCAATGCGGGGCGGACCACTGTGTTCGAAGCCCTGACCCGGAGCTTTTCCGGGTCGGGGGATAAAAGCGAGGACCGGATCGGCACCGTCCCGGTGCCGGACGAGCGGGTTGACATCCTGAGCGAGATGTACCGGCCCCAGAAGACCATCCATGCCCAGGTGGAATACTTTTTGCCCGGCATTCCGCCGGGCAAGGAAACCCGGAAGGACCCGGAGGCCTGGCGGGGAGTCCGGGACTGCGACGCGCTCATCCACGTGGTGCGGAATTTCAGAGGCTACGGGATGGAGCCCCCCGATCCCCTGGGCGACTTCAAGGCTCTGGATGAGGAGCTGATCTTATCCGATCTGATGTCGGTGGAAAAGCGGCTGGAGCGGCTCGACCTCGACCGAAAGCGGGGCAAGGCGGGCGATGAGACCGAGCGGTCGCTCCTGGAGCAGTGCCGGGATCTCTTAAACGCGGAAACCCCTCTCCGGCGCTCCCCCGAGCTGGCGGATGCCCCGGCTCTCCGGGGGTTTGCCTTTCTGTCGGCCAAGCCGATGCTCGCCTTGTTCAACAACGAGGACGACGACGACGCCCTCCCGGCGGGCGCGGAGGACCTCGACGATGATCTGACCGGCGTTATCCGGGCCAAGCTGGAGCACGAGCTGGCTCAGATGGACGCCGAGGAAGCCGAGGCGTTTCTCGAGGAGTTCGCGATCACGGCATCGGCCACCGACCGGGTGATCCTGGCATCCTACGAGCTGCTGGGGCTCATCTCCTTTTTCACGGTGGGCGACGATGAGGTCCGGGCCTGGACCATCCGGCGGGGGACTTCGGCCCTGGACGCGGCCGGGACCATCCACACCGATCTGAAAAAAGGGTTTATCCGGGCCGAGGTGATCTCCTATGACGACCTGATCGCCGCCGGGACTTATGCCGAGGGCCGGAAACGCGGGACCGTCCGGCTGGAGGGAAAGACCTACGAGGTCCAGGGCGGCGACGTCATCACCGTGCGGTTCAACGTCTGATCCGGCCGTCTTCCAATGCCCCGCGGAGGTGGGCGGCGATGGTCTCATGAACCGGGAGCCCCCGGCCGGTGAGGATCAGCCGCCCCGATTCCCAACGGGCCATCCCCTCATCGATCAACCGCTCGATCCGAGGAGCCATCCGCTCCAGCGGCTCTGGACCGAACCTCGCCCTAAAGCCCGCCGAATCCCACCCCATCCGCATCCGTAATCCCAGGTAGATCGCTTCGATCATCCGTTGAGTTACCGTGAGCCGTTCGGCCCCGGCCACCGGGGCTTGTCCCCGATCGAGGGTTGCAATGTACCGGTCCAGGTCCCGGAGGTTCCAGCGTCGGACATTTCCTCGGAACGAATGGGCCGCCGGCCCCAGGCCCAGATAGGGCGCGCCGGTCCAGTATTTCCGGTTGTGCCGGGACTGATCCGCCTCTGAGCGGGCGAAATTCGAGATCTCATAGCCGGGATAACCGGCCGCGTCCAGCCACCCGTGGGTCAACCGGAGCAGCCGGGCCGCCCGTCGATCCCCGATGGGGGAAAACCGACCGGCCCGTCTGGCCCGGTCCAGCGGGGTGTCCGGCTCGCAGGTGAGGAGATAGGCGGAGAGGTGATTCGGGGCGAGATCGACGACGGCCGACAGCTCTCCGACCCAATCCCGGGCCATTTCTCCGGGCAGGCCGTAGATGAGATCGATCCCGATGTTGTCGAAGCCGGCCCGCCTTGCCCCTTCTACTGCCGCCCGAGCCTGCCGGACGGTGTGAATCCGGCCCAGAAACCGAAGGCGATCCTCCCGGAAGGACTGGACCCCAATGTTGATCCGGTTGATGCCGATTTCCCGGACGGCGGCCAGGCCGTCGATGTCCACGGTGCCGGGGTTGGCCTCCAGGGTGATCTCAGCGTCCGGGGCGATTGAAAAGCTTTGTCGGGCGGTCTCGATGATCCGCGCCAGGGCGGCCGGCGGGAGGATCGACGGGGTCCCGCCGCCCAGGTACAGGGTGTCAAAGCGGGGGGCAAACCGCCGGTGGAGCGCCATCTCCCGACAGATGGCGTCAACGTAGGCGGCTATCCGGGATGGGTCGGTGACGGAGTAAAAATCGCAGTAGGGGCATTTGGACCGGCAGAAGGGCACGTGGATGTAAAGGCCGGCCGCTTCGGCCATCGGCCGGCCCTCAGGAAAAGGAGCGCCGGATCGCCTCGCGGAGTCCGGGGACGGTGTAGGTCTCGGCCACCACATGGACGGAGAAGCCCAGCTCCCGGGCCGTGTCGGCGGTGATGGGGCCGATGCAGGCCACGGTCACGCCGTCCATGAGGTCCCCCGCCTCGGCCGGCAGGGCGGCCCGGAAGTTTTTCACCGTGGAAGACGAGGTGAAGGTGACCATATCGGCTGTTTTGTCCGTCAGGGCGGCCAGCAGCTCATCGACCCGGCTTTCGTCCTGGACGGTCTGGTAGGCGGTGATCTCCGCCACCTCGGCCCCCATCTCCCGGAGGGCTTCGGGCAGGACCGGGCGGGCTTCGGCGGCCCGGGGCAGGAGAACCCGTTTTCCCGCCATGGGCTCCTCCGCAAAGGCATCGACCACGGATTCAGCCCGGAAGCTTTCGGGGAGAATGTCGCAATTGAGCCCGAACTCGCGCATCCGGGCGGCGGTGGCCGGACCGATAGCGGCCGTACTCAGGCCGCCGAGGGATCGGGTGTCGAGCCCCCGGCCGAAAAGCCGGTCGAAGAAGAACCGGACCCCGTTGACGCTGGTAAAGACGATCCAGTGATAGTCGGCCAGGCGGTCGATGGCGGCGTCCAGGGGCGCCCAGTCCGATGGCGGGACCACCCGGATGGTGGGACATTCCAGGCAGTCGGCGCCCAGGGCCGTGAGCTGGCGGACGAGGTCGCTGGCCTGCTCCCGGGCCCGGGTCACGATGATCCGCCGGCCCATGAGGGGACGGCCCTCGAACCAGTTGAGATGCTCCCGGAGCCGGACCACCTCGCCCACCACGATGATGGCCGGAGCCTTGAGCCCGGCGGCCCGGACCCGGTCAACGATATCGCCGAGGGTTCCGGTGACGGTGACCTGGGCCGGAGTGGTCCCCCAGCGGACCAGGGCCACCGGCCGGTCGGCGGGCATCCCGTTAGCCGTGAGCCGGTCAACGATATGGGGGAGGTTTTTGACCCCCATGAAAAAGACCAGGGTCCCGATCCCCTTTGCCAGAGCGGCCCAGTCGATGCCCGACCGGGCCTTGGTCGGGTCCTCGTGGCCGGTGACAAAGGCAACGGTGGCGGTGTAATCCCGATGGGTCAGGGGGATGCCCGCGTAGGCCGGCGCGGCCACGGCCGACGTGACCCCGGGCACCACCTCGAAGGGGATGCCGTTTTCCACCAGGACCTCGGCTTCCTCTCCGCCCCGGCCGAAGACAAAGGGATCGCCGCCCTTGAGCCGGGCCACGGTCTTCCCCTCACGGGCCTTCCGGACCAGGAGGTCGTTGATCTCCGTCTGGGAGAGGGTGTGGTCCCCGCCCTTTTTCCCCACATAGATCCGCTCGGCCCCGTCGGCGACCCGTCTGAGCAGGGCCGGGGCGGCCAGATAGTCGTAAACAATCACATCGGCGGTCCGGATGCACTCGAGCCCCCGGACGGTGATGAGGTCCGGGTCGCCGGGGCCGGCTCCGATGAGATGGACGATTCCGGTGTCAGATGTCATGAGCGCTCGCTTTCAGCCGGGCCAGGACGTCTCCGGCCCCCCGCTCGATGAGCCGGTCGGCCAGGCGCCGGCCCAATGCCTCCGCCGTGTCCGCGGGGCCGGTCTCGACATCCTTGAAGACGGTCGATCCGTCGAGCTCGGCCACCAGGCCGGTGAGGGTCAGGGTGTCGCCGTCGATCCGGGCCCGGCCCGCCACCGGGACCTGGCAGCTCCCCTCGAGGCGGTGGAGAAAGGCCCGCTCGGCCGTCACCGCCAGGCGGCTGTCGGCGTGGTCGAGGGCCGCTGCCAGAGGACCGATCTCGGGGTCATCCCGGCGGATTTCCACGCAGAGCGCCCCCTGGCCCACGGCCGGGAGCATCGTTTCCTCGTCGAGATGCTCGGTGATCCGGGCCTCCATGCCCAGGCGCCGGACCCCGGCGGCCGCCAGCACCGTGGCGTCAACCTCGCCGGCATCGAGCTTTTTCAAGCGGGTGTCGAGGTTCCCCCGGATCGGGATGACGGTCAGGTCCGGCCGCTGGTGGCGGATCTGAGCGGCGCGGCGGAGGCTGCTGGTCCCCACCACCGCGCCCGGCGGCAGATCAGCCAGCCGGGCCCCCGTCCGGGATATAAGGACGTCGCCGGCGGATTCCCGCTTCGGGACGGCCCCGATGATCAGGCCCTCGGGCAGGTCGGCCGGCATGTCCTTCATGCTGTGGACCGCCAGGTCGGCCCGGCCGTCGCTCACCGCCGCCTCGATCTCCTTGACAAAGAGCCCCTTGCCGCCCACTCGGGCCAGGGGGACGTCGAGGATTTTATCGCCCTTGGTCTTGATGATCACCAGCTCGGCCGTCCGGGCGGGGTCGGCCGCCGTCAGGGCCGAAGCCACCCAGTTGGCCTGCCAGCGGGCGAGCTGACTGCCCCGGGTACCGATTCGGATCGGTGGGGCCGCCATCAATGACCGCAGCTTGAGCAGGAGGTGGCGGCGCAGCCGCTGCACGACGAGTCAGCCGCGGCCCGGCGGACGGTCTCCCCGCCGCCGCCTTTGCTCACGAATCCGCAGGTTGACATGAGCTTATCCACGTGCCGTCCCGTGCAGTCAGGACACTCGGGGACCTCGCTCCCGAGAACCAGTTGCTCGAACTGGCATCCACAGGACTGGCAGCGGTATTC
>CAYNGG010000327.1:0-5005 GCA_964396575.1 uncultured Desulfobacteraceae bacterium
TTGCGATCCTTTGACCAGGATTAGCGGAAATCTGAAATGAGGATTGCGAGACTTTGACTATCCTGGATTGTCAAGGGCGGCGCCATTGTCACCCCGTGGGCGCATCTGATAGGATAGCCGAAGGTCGGCATCGGGCCGGCCATGAAAACCGGAGACAAGATCAATCAGTTGTAAGGAGGGCTTGATGAAGGTTGTGGCATTTAACGGCAGCGCACGAAAAAAGGGCAACACCGAAGCGCTCATCCGGCATCTGCTGTCGGAGCTGGAGCAAGAGGGGATCGAAACCGAGCGGGTCAGCCTGGCCGGCAAGCCCATGAAGGGATGCACCGCCTGTCAGAAGTGTTTTGAGAACAAGAACGGCCGATGCTCGGTGGACGACGACTTTTTAAATACCTGTCTGGAAAAGATGACCGCCGCCGACGGGATCATCATCGGCTCGCCCACCTATTTCGCGGACGTCAGCACCGAGACCAAGGCGCTCATCGACCGCTGCGGATACGTGTCCAAGGCCAACGGCGAGATGTTCCGGCGGAAGGTGGGGGCGGCCGTGGTGGCGGTCCGGCGGGCCGGGTCGATCCACGCCTTCGACACCATCAACCACTTTTTCACCATCAGCCAGATGATCATTCCGGGGTCGAGCTACTGGAACATGGGCATGGGGCTGGACCGGGGGGATGTGGAAGGGGATGCGGAGGGGATCGCCACCATGAAGACCCTGGGGCAAAACATGGCCTGGCTGATGAAGAAGCTCGCCGCCTGAGGCGGTCAGCGGCCCGTTCTGACAGCCCGGAAAATCCAGCCGCCGGGAGCTGCTCGAACCCCGGTGAGGGGGATTTCGGTTCGGGTTCCCCCGCCGGTCACCCGGACCGTCAGGCGGTCGGCCCCGGCCGGCACGGTAAACCGGGCGAGCTGAAAGGTGCCGGGCAGGGTTTCCCAGCCTCGGGTGTCGGGCTCCTCCATCAAAAAGAGGGCCGCCCGGATGAGCACGCCGAAGATGTCGTCGTTATTGTGCTCGACGGCCCGGGCCACCGCTTCCTTGACGGCGGCCCGGGCTGTCTCCTTGGCCATCATGGCCGCTGCCCGGGCATTCAGGGCGGCTCGGGCCACCGAGCCCATGTCGGTGGTCACCGCCACCCCCGGCAGGGGGCGGCCTTCGGCGTAGGCCAGGACCTGAACGGCCGGCTGATTTCGGAGTCGATACTGAGGAAATGAGAACCGGATGGACGGCGGCAGGACGATGTTGCTGGGGACCTTCACCGGCCCCTGACCGGCGCTCACGAAGAGGACCAGCTCGGCGGTGGGACCCGCCGTCTCCGCCGGGTGGCCGGCGGGGATCATCCGGCGGTACCGGGCCGCATCCGAAGCGTAGCCGAGCCCTCTGGCCAGTCGGTAGAGGATCGGTGACAGGGCCGACGGGTCGGGCAGGTCCCCGGCCAGCTTCCGGTATTCGATGTAGGCGCCGTCCCGCTCCCGGACGGCTTCAAAGCAGAGCCCGATCAAAGCCCGGGTGAAGTAGTCGCCGGCCAGGGCCTCGGGATGGGCCTCCATCACCTTCAACGCCTGCTTGGCCTCGACTAAGGCCGCGTCAAACCGGTAGCTGAGGAGAAAATTCATCATCAGGTAGGTGTGGACCCAGAGCCGCTCGCTGTACTCCCCCTTGTACTCGGTCACCCAGTCGTTGGTCACCATGGATGCGGTCTGCCGGCTGGCGCTGATGACTTCCTGCTCTTCCATGAGCCGGGAGGCGGCCAGGAGGACCCGGCTGCTCTCCTCGTAGCGGCCCAGGTGGTGGAGCACCACCCCCTTTTCCATGTAATAGAGGAGCCGGTCCCGCCGGGAGACGGTGTCGGCGTCGGCCAGAGCCTCGGCCGCCGCCTCGGGGTTGCCCCGGTCGAGCTCGTGCCGGGCGGTCGTCAGGGCCCCGGAGACGCAGCCCGAAAGCGCCAAGGCGGCGAGGAGCAGAATCGCTCCGACGGCGGCGGAAAATCGACGCATCTCTACCATCCGATGATCGGCTTTGATGCCTCCCGAGCCAGGTCAACGCTGTGGGACCATTCGATGATGCCGCTGCGGATGTCGGTGACCTGGAGGCTCAGGCTGTAGTAGTTCATCTCTTTTTTCTTCACCCGGATGCCCTTGGGCTCGCGCTTTTCAATGGAGCGGAGGGTTCCGCTGAGGATCAGGTCGGCTCCGGCCTGCCGGGCCCGCTCAATCCGCTGGCGGGGGTTCACGGCCCCGCTGTTGTACTGGTAGTCGAGCTCATTGGCGATGGCATCCCGCTGGGTTTCATTGAGAAACCGGAACCGGCCGGCGTTCATGAGCTCCTCGCGGATGTCGTCGGTGATCCCGCTGGTGTCGATGTGCTCGGAAGTCCGGTTGGCGACCCCGTAAATGATCACCACCGGCTGTTGTCCCCCGGCCGGATACCGGGCCAGCAGCGGGTCCACGAGCCCGCTGACGATGGTATTCTTATCGGAAAAGTCGTAGGCCTCGTCGTAATGGATTTCTTCGTCGGTGGAGATGGTCCGGGTGGTGGTGGAACAGCCGGCGACGACAAAGGCCGCGGCCATCACCAGCAAACCGATCAATTTCAATGGATTCAGGGTCATGCGGTGCTCCTTGGTTGGGGTGAAGTCGGATTCGGTCAGCCCGACGGCCCCGGTGTGGAATGCCGTCGGCCGAAATTTATACATACCACCTTCCCAAAGGATTTGGCAACCGGTTTTCCGTCCTCGGCCCCGTCGATCATCTCCTTGGAAATATAGACGGTTAGGTCCCGCATAAAAACCTTGAGTTTCCTTCGCGCATCTCTTACCATGTTCGGGAGTTTTCAGTCGGGAAACCCTTTAACCGAAAAAGGAGGCGGCATGGCGTTTTTCAAGCGGATTCTGTCGAGCATCGGCATCGGCTCGGCCAAGGTGGACACGGTGCTCGAAGACGATGAATTCGACCCGGGCGACGAGGTGGACGCGGTGATCAAGATCACCGGCGGCAGTATCGAGCAGGAGATCGACGGGCTCTACCTCACGATCAACAGCACCTATGAGTCGGTCATCCGCGTCCCGTCGGACGACGACGAGGATGAGGGCGAAATGGAGGAACGGGAGGTCAACCGGACGGCTCAACTAGTCAAGATCCAGGTCGCCGAGGCCTTCACCATCGGCCCCGGCGAGGAGCGGGAGATCCCCATCTCCTTCGATCTCCCCTATTACACCCCTTTGACCCTCGGAAAAACCAAGGTCTGGGTCGCCACGGGCCTCGATATCAAGCGGGCCATCGACCCCGGCGACCGGGACTACATCCACGTGGTGCCCGGGCCGCTGGTTCAGGCGCTCTTCGACGCCCTCGACGATCTGGGATTCGAGCTGATGGAGGCCGACTGCGAGGAGGTCGAGCGGCGCTCGTCCGACGAGCTCCCCTTTCTCCAGGAATTCGAGTATAAAGCCTTTTCCGGTCCCTTCAGGGGGCGGCTCTCCGAGCTTGAGCTGGTCTGCTTTGTCGAAGAGGACGAGGTGGAGGCCTACATCGACCTCGACCTGAGACAGAAGGGCGCCGGGAGCCTCATCGAGCTGCTGTTGAAGGGGGAAGTCGGGGAACGGACCCGCCGGTCCAAGCTCACTTATGGACCCGAGGACCTCGACGGCCTCAAGGACCGGCTCTACGAGATCATCGATCACGCCTTGGCGTGACTGACCGGGAGCCCGCCATGGCGGGACTGTCCGCCGCTGTCGTCTCATTGCGGATACCCGAGGTGACTACGCTCCCCTCGCCCGTCGCCCCGGAGCTCTAATCCAGACCCCTCACCCCCTCTTTCCTTCCAGAGCGCCTTCGGTCCCGACCGGAGGCGCTCTTTCGACCGAGCCTCCCGACGTTGACAATCCGCCCGACGCCCTTATTGTGAGAGATATTGAAATGACACCTGAACCCGTTTCAGCAGGGCCATTTCACGCGGCTTTTATATATCTTAAGGAGGTTTGACCCAATGGCCTTTATCACCAAACAACAGGTGTTCGAGCAGATCATCGCCGATGACAAGCCCGTCTGTCCCCACTGCGGGGAAATCATGAAGCTCTGGGAGGTGCCCGACATCCCCGTGGAGGACGGCCTCGGCTGGGGATCGCCCTATCTCTACTTATGCTTTAACGACGAGTGCCCGCTCTATGTCAGCGGCTGGCGGAACATGGAGGCCAATTACGGCCGGACCTGCTCCTACCGGTGTATCTGCTATCCCGACTCCCGGAAATGCGAGATCATGTCCGTTTTTGGTCCGCTGGGGGGGACCGGCCAGATCGTCGATGAGGCCGCCGTCGAGCATCAACACGAGCTGGAGCGCCGGATCGTCGCCGGGTTCGCCGTTCTGGACGAGGCGGAGACCGGCGGGGACGGGGCCACCGGCCTCCGGTTGCTCCTGGACGCGGCCGAGCCCATTCGGGTCCGGGTCCGGGCGGCTGAGCTCATCGGGGTCATCGGCGGGATAGACGCCATCGACCCGCTCCGGGAGCATGTCTTCGACAATGACATTCTCCAGAAAAAGGTAGCCGATGCCATCGGGGGGATTCACGAGCGGTGTTTCACTCGGGAATGCCCGTTCTGCGCGGAGATTATCAAGCGCCGGGCCAAGATCTGCAAGCACTGCGGCAAGGAGGTGGCCGGCCTCTAGCCGGGCTTGATTTTTTCCTCGACCCCTGGCATAGTCCGGTCCGGACGGGGTGCCGCCGTCAGGCGGCCAAAAGGGAATACGGTGAAAATCCGTAACGTTGGACCGGCGCTGTAAGCGGGGACCGACGCCGCACGGAGCCACTGCCGGCCCATGGAAGCTTGAAGCGTGAAGTTTGAAGACCTCCGAGGTTTCCAAAACTTTGGAAAATTCGGAGGTCTCTAGATTCCATGGTCCGACGGGAAGGCGCGGTCGAGGGATGATCCGCGAGTCAGAAGACCTGCCCCGCCCGATAGGACGGAATCGTTGTCCGCGAAATTCCGTGTCACGGAAGCTGATGCTTCCGGG
>CAYNGG010000328.1:0-5002 GCA_964396575.1 uncultured Desulfobacteraceae bacterium
CAGCACTCAGTCCTCATCACTCTGCTCCCGGGCGGTTTGGGCCACGACAGCGATATCGATCCCGATAGCGATAGCGATCCCGATGACCACTGATCTCATCACTCGGCCCTCAGTCCTCAGCACTCAGTCCTCATCACTATAAAGGTTGACGGTTTGCGGAATTCCTTCGTGCCGCCGGGGATTCAGAACCCATATCTCCCCTACCCCGCTCACCGCCCGTTGCTGTTCATCTGGTATTTCCGGAGGAGCTCGTAGAGGCGGGGGCGGGAGAGGCCGGAGGCGTCGGCGGCGGCCTTGATGTCGAAATCGGCCTGCTGCATCAGGTCGGTGAGGTAGCGGCGCTCGCCGTCCTCGAGAATTCGGCGGCGGTAGTCCCGCCACTTGATCAGATGCCCGGATTGGGTCCGGGTCTCGACGGACTCCCTGGCTGAAGACGTGGGTGCCGATTCGGCCTCGCCCTCGCCCGGGCATTCCGGGTCTCCGTTGTGGAAGGTGGACCGGGCGACCTGGATGCGGATGTGGGGGGGAAGATGCTTGACGTAGAGGGTGGGCTCGTAGAGGCCCTGGGCCATGCTCCATTCGAGGGCGCTGAAGAGCTCGCGGATGTTGCCGCTCCAGGGGTATTCCAAGAGGGTCTCGAGAAGCTCCGGGTCGAACTGCTTGACCGCCGTGCCCTGGCGTTCGCAGAGCTTTTCCATGTAGTGACGAGCCAGAAGGGGGATGTCATCGAGCCGTTCCCGGAGAGGCGGCAGCTCGATGACGATGGACCGGAGTCGGAAGAGGAGGTCCTCCCGGAAGATGTCCCGCCGGACCATCTCTTCGAGGTCCTGGTTGGTGGCGGCCACCAGCCGGAAGTCGCTTTCGATCTCCTCGGTGGAGCCGATGGGGTGGAACCGGCGTTCCTGGAGGACCCGGAGGAGGGATTTCTGGGAGCTCATGGGCAGCTCGCCTACCTCGTCCAAAAAGAGGGTTCCGCCGTCGGCGTGCTTGATGAGCCCTTCCTCGGCCCGGTCCGCCCCGGTAAAGGCCCCTTTGGTGTGGCCGAAGAGGAGGCTTTCGATGAGGGTTTCCGGGAGGGACCCGCAGTCCACCACCACGAAATTTTTCCCGGCCCGGTCGCTGTTGTCGTGGATGGCCCGGGCAAAGAGCTCCTTGCCGGTCCCGGTCTCGCCGTTAATCAAGATGTTGGCGTTGCTGTCGGCGGCCCGGACGAGCAGCTCGAGGCAGGCTTTGATTTTGGGGCTTTCTCCGATGATGTTGTTCCGGATGGGCTCCTGGCGGGGCTGGTAAACGATCTTTTCTTCGCGGTACCGGAGTGCCCGCTTGAGGGTCTGGGAGAGGGCGTTGATGGAAGCCGGCTTCTTGAGGTAATCCCAGGCATTGGCCTTGATGGCCTTTTCAGCCCCGTCCGGGTCGGCGTAACCGGTGAGGACGATGATCTCGGGGGCCGAGCGGGTGGCCTGGAGAGTCCCGATCTCCCCGAGGCCGTTGCCGTCTGGGAGCCGGACGTCGAGAAACACCACATCATAGCCGGTTTTCTCCGCCTGGGTCAGCCCCTCTTTGAGGGTCAACGCCCGGCTGACATCGTGCCCCATGTCCGCAAAAACCCGCGCCATGGAATCGCAAATCATCACGTCATCGTCGATTATCAGGAGATTGGCCATCTGCCCCATTGTCGCGGCCTCCTTACCGCCTATTCCCGGATTGAAACCGCGGAAAGCTTGAAACCGATTCACCCGGCCCGGCTCGCCGGGCGGGCGCCTTTGCCAAACGGATCGATGCCGGCCGTATGATCCCTGGATGGACGCTCGATTTCTATGTGGTACTTGATCTATTTGTGGCACACGATAACAAAGGTATCGGGGAAGGGCAATCTTTTTTTTGAGGCATGACCAAAAAAATTTGGCAGTCGAGCGGGAGTCCGCGCCAACCGGGGGATCAGTGCTCGTGGAGCAGTCGGTGAATAACCCTCAGGAGCTCAGTGGCGGAGATGGGCTTCATGATAAACTCGCTGATGCCCAGGGCCTTGGCCTTGTCCCGGGAGATCAGCTCGGAGAAGCCGGTGCAGAGGATGATGGGCAGATCCGGCCGAACCCGCAGCATTTCCCGAGACAGGGCGGTGCCGGTAAGCCCGGGCATGGTCTGGTCGGTGATGACCAGATCAACCCCGCCGGGGTCGGCCCGGAATCTCTCCATGGCATCGAGGCTGTTGGTGGCCCCTTCGACGTCGTAGCCGCCGTCGGTGAGGATCTTGGTGATGATCCGGACCACCGTCTGCTCGTCGTCAATCACCAGGATGCGGCCGTTGCCGTGAAGGGGCGGAGGAACCGGATCGATGGATGCCGTTTGCTCGCCCTGGTGCCGGGGCAAAAAAATGGTGAAGGTGGTGCCCACCTCGGCGGCGCTATCGACCTCGATGGCGCCGCCCATCCCTTCGACAATGCTCTGGACCACCGACAGGCCCATGCCGGTCCCCTCCCCCGACGGCTTGGTGGTGAAAAACGGCTCGAAAATCCGGGGCCGGATATCCGACGGAATCCCGCCGCCGGTGTCGGCGACGGTCAGGCGGAGGTAGGGGCCGGGGGGGAGGTCCGGCCGGCCGGGGGCATCGGCGGGAAGGGTGGCCGGGTCGAGGGCGAGGGTCAGGGTGCCGCCCCCGTCCCGCATGGCGTAGGCGGCGTTGGATGAGAGGTTGATGAGGATTTGCTGGATCTGGGTGGGGTCGGCCAGGACGACGTCGGCTTCGGCATCCATCCGGGTGTTGATCTCGATGGTGGTGGGCAGGGAGGCCCGGAGCATCTTCATCGACTCCTTGATGGCCGGCGTCAGGGACATGGGGAGCTTCTCCTGCTCCTTGCGCCGGCTGAAGGTCAGAATCTGCTCCACCAGGTCCCGGGCCCGGCAGGCGGCCTTTAAAGACAGGTCGAGGCTCTCGCGGACCGATTCGGGGCGGCCGTCGAGCTTCCGGATGGCGAACTCGAGGTTCATCATCAGGCTCATGAGGATGTTGTTGAAGTCGTGGGCGATCCCCCCCGCCAGGGTTCCGATGGCCTCCATTTTCTGGGACTGCCGGAGCTGGGCCTCCATGCGGACCTCGGATGTGGCGTCTTCCACGGCCACGACGGCTCCCCGGACCACGCCGTCGGCATCCGCCATGGGGGCCACCCGGACGTCGTAATAGCACCCGTCCCGGTCGGACGGCGATGAGCAATACCGGCACCGGTCGGCCCGGCCGGTCTCGAAAACCCGCTCGACCTGCCCCCGAAGGCCTCGGTACAATGGCCCCAGCGAGCGGAAGACCTGATGACAGGCGCGGTTGACCATCTCGAACCGGGTCCGGTCCACCGAAACGAGGATTTCCCGATTGACGTCGGTGATCCGGCCGGCCCGGTCAACCACGATGATCTCGTGATCCAACCCGTTGAGGATTTCGCGGTAATCCCGAATCTCGGCTTCGGCCGCGGCCCGGTCCCGGGCCAGGGCGGTCAGATGGGTATCGATGTCCCGGCCGGCGTCCCCGATCTCGTCGGGGATCTCCAGCCCCAGACGGGCCGCCGAATCCGTGCTCCCGGAAAGCCGCCGGGCCGCGGACCCGAGCCGGCGGACGGACCCGAGCAGGAAGGTCCGGATCAGGACCAGGGCCAGGATGATGCAAATGAGCGCCCCGGCGGCCTCCCAGACGGCCGTCCACCGGAGAGCGGCGTGGCCCGCGTGATAGATCTCCCGGTCAAAGACGGCCCGGACCACAAAGGCGACGTGCCCGGCGACATCGGCCACCGGAAACCGGGCCACCAGATCTCCGCCATCCACCCGAATGACGGTGCTCCGGTCCGCGGATGCCGCCGCCGGATCGGCCGGGAGTAAGCCGTCACCCTCGACGGACAGCAGCGAAAACCCCACCCGGGTCTGATCGGCCAGCCGCCCGACCGTGGCATCGTCGAAAATCCGGCCCATAATGAAGGTCCCCCGGGGCGGCCCCGTATCCTGGCTGGTCAGGATCGGACGGGCCGAAACGATCATCGGCCCCACCGCCGCCGTGAGAAATCCCGAGATTCCGCCCGCCGGAGCCCCGGGCCGATCCACCCGGAGCGGATGGGCCTCGGACAGCCCCGCCCGGATGAAACCGGGCAAAGGCAGGCCCATCCCGGTCTCGGGATCGATCATCCCGGACCAGACCGGCCGCCCGTCAGGACCGCAAATGGAGATCAGGTGGAGCTGATTCATGGAAAAGGTGGGGGCGATCAGGTTGGCGGCGATGTAGGCCTCCGACCGGGTCCGGACAAAGGCATAGGTGTCGTCCCACGAGGCCCAGTCATGGCAAAGGCGATCAACCGCCGCGACCTCCCGGTCAATGGCGGCCGAGATCCGAGCGATGTCCCGGCGGGCCGACGCCACATCCATCCGCTCCAAGACACTTCGGAGATAGAAATGGTGGACGGCCCAATCAACGGCCGACAACAGGGGGATCAGACCGATCCCGATAAGGACGAGCTTGGTGGACAGGCGCATGAGCTGATATCAGGGGCCACGCCCGGAGCGTGGCGGAATGGGTACATAGCCACGGCAGCGGCCGCTTATGATCCGCGAATCACATCATACGGACCGCTTTACCATTATTTTGAATCGGGGGAAATGGCTTTTCACCGTGAGGGGGAGGGGGGTGAAACTCGGCTTCGGCTATTTGATGAGATCAAACAAAGTTTGGAGATTACAGATGAGGGGGTTTATCTGTAAGGTCTTGTTTAGACCGATTTCTTCAAAGCCATTGAAGGTACGGATGGCCGAAGCCGAGTTTCGCTATTCTCTAAAGCAGACTTCGTGCCAACCTCCCCGGGAAAAATCTCAAGCCAACTATTTCCCATGATTTCAAATATCTATGCAATTCACGGGGATCAAAAAGGGGCGGTCCCGACCCGGCGATTATTATGTTAACGCCATAAACCGTATTGAAAAACCATACCATCACGGCCCCCATCCGGCCCTCTCATGGGCAATCTTTGTT
>CAYNGG010000329.1:0-4947 GCA_964396575.1 uncultured Desulfobacteraceae bacterium
GGATGTGCTGGTTATGCATGTAGAAGACTATTTTGAAACAATCGCTCAAGATGATATCCGGATAAAAGGTACCCGGTTGGGAATCGAATCGGTTCTTTACGAATATCTTCACCGAGAGCAGACGCCGGAATCCATTGCCAGGCGGTATCCGACTCTTACCCTGGAGCAGGTTTACGCCACCATTTTATATTATCTGCAACACCGGTCCGCTCTTGATGCCTATATGACCGAATGGTTGAAACACGGAATGGAGATGAGAAAGGCCCAGGCCGAAAATCCGCCGCCGGTGGTAGCGCGATTGAAGGCGTTGAAACAAAAAGCTAAGCATGATGCTCAGTTATTATGACTGAGATTCGTCTGTTGTTGGATGAGAATGTAGATCCACTTTACAGAGCGGAATTGCTCAAACGTGAGCCAGCGCTCGTTGTATGGATAGTAGGAGATCCAGGCGCTCCGGCAAAAGGGACTCCAGATACAGAGATCTTACGATGGTGTGAGGATCAAGCATTTTTATTGGTCACTAACAACAGAAAAACCATGCCGAGACACCTCAAGGAACATCTGGCTAATG
Organism: uncultured Desulfobacteraceae bacterium; assembly: GCA_964396575.1. Taxonomy (GTDB): domain Bacteria; phylum Desulfobacterota; class Desulfobacteria; order Desulfobacterales; family JAABSP01; genus CAYNGG01. The sequence continues at coordinate 572 of CAYNGG010000329.1, forward strand.
GATCCCATGTTCCAGGGATTATCGAATTGGGTGCTGACATAAGTTTTAGCGAAACCGTGGATGAATTGCTATTAATCTGTTTGGCTTCTCAATTGGATGACCATCAGGATTTAATTATCTATGTACCGCTTTAACATACAGTTTTAATAAACGGCTTTTAACCCAAAGACAGCAAAGGAGTTTAAGTTTATGGCCAAGCAAATGAAAACCATTGATGGCAACACCGCGGCCGCCCATGTGGCCTATGCCATGAGCGATGTGGCCGCCATTTATCCCATCACCCCCTCATCCCCCGTTGGCGAGATCGCCGACGAGTGGTCCGCGGGCGGGCGGAAGAACATCTTCGGCCAGACCATGACGGTCCGTCAGCTTCAGTCGGAGGCCGGGGCCTCGGCCGCGGTTCACGGGTCGCTGGCCGCCGGGGCGCTGACCACCTCGTTTACCGCCTCCCAGGGCTTGTTGTTGATGATTCCGAACATGTACAAGATGTCCGGCGAGGTCCTGCCGGGGGTTCTCCACGTGACGGCCCGGGCCATAGCGGCTCATGCTCTGTCCATCTTCGGCGATCATCAGGATGTGATGGCGGTCCGGCAGACCGGTTTTTCCCTGCTGGCTTCGGCATCGGTCCAGGAGGTGATGGACCTGGGGCTGGTGGCCCATCTGGCGGCCATCAAAAGCTCCGTCCCCTTTCTCCACTTTTTCGATGGCTTCCGGACCTCCCACGAGATCCAGAAGATCGAGGCGATCGACTACGCGGACATGGCGAAGCTGGTGGACTGGGACGCGGTGGCCAAGTTCCGGGCCCGGGGCACCAACCCTGAGCGGCCTGAGCTCCGGGGGACCGCTCAGAACCCCGACGTCTATTTCCAGAACCGGGAGGCCGCCAACCCTTACTTCCTGAAGGTTGCCGGGATCGTCGAGGAGGCCATGAAGCAGGTGAGCGACCTTACCGGCCGGCCTTATCATCTCTTCGACTATGTCGGGGCTCCCGACGCCGAGCACGTGGTCATTTCCATGGGCTCCTCGTGCGAGACCATCGAGGAGGTGGTCAACCACCTGACCGCGGCCGGGGAGAAGGTCGGCCTGGTCAAGGTCCGCCTCTACCGCCCGTTTTCCGCCGAGCACTTCTTCGCCACCATCCCCGGATCGGCGAAGACCCTCACCGTCCTCGACCGGACGAAGGAGCCGGGGTCCCTGGGCGATCCGCTTTACCTCGACGTCTGCACCGCTTACATGGAAGCCGACAAGCGGGCGAAGCTCCTGAACGGCCGCTACGGCCTCGGGTCCAAGGAATTCAATCCGGGCATGGTCAAGGCGGTTTACGACAACATGAAGGCGTCCGCCCCCAAAAACCACTTCACCGTGGGCATCGAAGACGACGTCACCCGGACCTCCCTTTCGGTGGAAGAGGGTTTTGACGTGGCTCCCGAGGGAACCGTCCAGTGCAAGTTCTGGGGTCTAGGGGCCGACGGAACCGTGGGCGCCAACAAGAGCGCCATCAAGATCATCGGCGACAACACCGACATGTATGCCCAGGCCTACTTCGCTTACGATTCCAAGAAGTCGGGCGGGGTGACCATGTCCCATCTCCGTTTCGGCAAGACCCCCATCCAGTCCACCTATCTGATCGATTCGGCCGACTACATCGCCTGCCACAAGGACTCCTATGTCAACACCTACGATGTCCTGGAAGGCATCAAGGAGGGCGGGACCTTTCTCCTCAACTCCCACTGGAGCATCGAGGACATGGAGACCCAGCTTCCCGCCGCCATGCGGCGGACCATTGCCCAGAAGAAGCTGAAATTCTATAATATCGACGCGGTTAAGATCGCCGGCGAGGTCGGCCTGGGCGGGCGGATCAACATGATCATGCAGACCGCCTTTTTCAAGCTGGCCAACGTGATCCCGGTGGACGACGCCATCGCCTACCTCAAGGATCAGATCAAAAAGATGTTCGGGAAAAAGGGCGACAAGATCGTCAACATGAACATCTCCGCCGTGGACAAGACCATCGAGAACCTCCAGAAGGTCGATTATCCCGAGTCCTGGGCGAAGGCCGCCGAGGGTCAGGCCGAGCCGAAGGATGAGCCGGCCTGGGTCACCGAGGTCATGCGGCCGATGCTGGCCCAGCAGGGAGACAAGCTCCCGGTGAGCAAGTTCTCCCCCGACGGGATCTTCCCGGTGGGCACCACCAAATACGAGAAGCGCGGCGTGGCCATCAACGTCCCCGAGTGGGATATGGAAAACTGCATCCAGTGTAACCAGTGCGCCATGGTCTGCCCTCATGCGGCCATCCGGCCGGTGCTCCTCACCGAAGAAGAGGCCAAGGCCGCTCCGGAGGGCTTTACCAGCAAAAAGGCCCTGGGCAAGGAGCTCAAGGGGTATCAGTTCCGGGTTCAGGTGAGTGTCCTGGACTGCATGGGCTGCGGCAACTGCGCCGATATCTGCCCGGCCAAGCAGCCGGCCCTGGTGATGAAGTCCCTGGACAGCCAGATGGACCAGGCGCCCCTCTGGACCTATATGGTGGATGAGATTCCGGTCCGCGACAACCTCACCAAGCGGGGGAGCCTGAAGGGCAGCCAGTTCCGGCAGCCGCTCATGGAGTTCTCCGGGGCCTGCGCCGGCTGTGGCGAGACGCCGTATGCCAAGCTCTTGACTCAGCTTTACGGCGAGCGGATGGTGATCGGCAACGCCACCGGCTGCACCTCCATCTGGGGCGGCAGCGCGCCTTCCATTCCCTACTGCGTCAACCGGGACGGCCACGGCCCCACCTGGGGCAACTCCCTGTTCGAGGACCCCGGCGAATTCACCTACGGGATGCTCCTGGGCGCCTTCCAACAGCGTCAGAAGCTGATCGATCTGGTGACCGAAGCCATCGGCAACGGGGTCTCCGCCGAGCTCAAGACCGCCATGCAGGGCTGGCTGGACCATACTAAGAACGCCGAAGGCTCCCGGAAGTACGGCGACCAGATCAAGGCCCTGCTCCAGAATCAGAACGGCGACCCCCTGTTGAGCCAGATCGAGGCGCTCCAGGGGCACTTCACCAAGAAGTCCTATTGGGTCTTCCTCGGAGACGGCGCCGCTTATGACATCGCCTTCGGCGGGATCGACCATATCATGGCCAGCGGTGAGGACATCAACGTCCTCGTCTATGACACCGAGGTTTATTCCAACACCGGCGGGCAGTCATCCAAGGCCACGCCCACCGGATCGGTGGCCAAGTTCGCCGCATCCGGCAAGAAGACCTCCAAAAAGGACATGGGGGCCATGGTCATGAGCTACGGCTACGTCTATGTGGCGACGGTGGCCATGGGCGCCAACAAGCAGCAGCTCATGAAGGCTTTCAACGAAGCCGAGGCCTATGACGGCCCCTCCCTGATCATGGCCTACTCGCCGTGCATCAACCACGGGATTATACGGGGGATGGGCAAGAGCCAGGAAGAGGAGAAGCTGGCCGTTCAGTCCGGGTACTGGCCGCTGTACCGGTACAACCCCGACCTGAAAAAGGAAGGCAAAAACCCCTTCCTGCTCGATTCCAAGGAGCCCGACGGGAGCCTCCAGGATTTCCTCTCCGGCGAGGTCCGGTACGCCTCACTCCAAAAGACCTTCCCCGATGAGGCCAAGCGGCTCCACGCCCAGCTCGAAAAGGAATTCAACGAGCGGTACCAGGCATTAAAGCGCCTGTCCGAAATGGAGCCGCCGGTGATCGAGGCCGGGCAGATAGGCGCGGCCAAGGCGGACGCGGATTTCTGCGTCACCTCCGATGATCCGGAGCACGCCCGGCCCGGGGATGCTAAGTCCGGCGAAGCCTGTGACGACGGGAGAGGCGGGAAATAAGGTTAATGCCGTAAGGGCGTCCGGCCGGACGCCCTTACCGTAACCTGAAAACGGGCCGTCCGCACTCAGCGGGCGGCCCGTTTTAGTTGCCCCAGACATAATCGGCCAATTTGCCCGATACCCGCGCTGCGCTGTAAGGGCGACCGGCCGGTCGCCCCGGCCGTGAAAATCCATGACGCCCGTGCTCCCATCAATAAATCCGGAACCACGAATGAACACGAATAGACACGAATTGCGCGCATCCACCCCGACCCAATTTTCCGATATCCGGATGAACAATAGAAAATCTCTATAGCCTCCCGCTTCCCCATTGATAGAACCATTTTGACATCACGTCGATTCCCTTTTAGAAAGGTAGTTTGGATAGACGCTGGCCCGTGAGCCGGCGTTTGACCGCCAGGCCGGGTGGTCCGGCTCGCCGAACCCCCAGAGAGACCGTTTTTTGATTTTAGATTTTAGATTTTAGATTCCGGCCGTCACCCGATGACGGGCGCGGCGGCCAGCGCTGTGCGAGATCCATGAAGCTGACTTTCATCTGT
>CAYNGG010000330.1:0-4918 GCA_964396575.1 uncultured Desulfobacteraceae bacterium
CGGGCACGGGCTTTCCCTTTGACACCCTTCACCGAATGGGGTACAACCGATTTAAAAAATTGGCATCCACTTTGAACAAGGAGTGCCCCATGAAACGTCTGATCCGTCCGATTGTCATCTGTGTTCTCGTCTTTTTCATCCTCTCCTGCGGCACCGTGCCCATCACCGGCCGGCGGCAGCTCAACCTGATCCCGGCCGGGACGATGCTTTCCATGAGCTTCCAGCAGTATGACGAGTTTCTCAAGACCCACGAGCTAAGCGACAATCGCCGGCAGACCGCGATGGTCAAGCGGGCGGGCGACCGGATCTCCCGGGCCGTGGAACGGTACTTCGGCCAGCGGGGGGAGTCCGAGCGGCTCCGGAACTATGCCTGGGAATTCAACCTGGTGGAGGACGAGGCGGTCAACGCCTGGTGTATGCCCGGCGGGAAGGTGGTGATTTACACCGGGATTCTGCCGATGGCCGAGGACGAGACCGGGCTGGCGGTGGTTATGGGCCATGAGATCGCTCACGCGGTGGCCCAGCACGGCAACGAGCGGATGACCCAGGGGCTTCTGGTTCAGATGGGCGGGATGGCGCTGTCCACGGCGCTTCGGAAATACCCGGAACAGACCCAGCAGCTCTGGATGGGGGCTTTCGGGCTGGGGGCTCAGGTGGGGGTTCTTCTTCCTTACAGTCGGACCCACGAGACGGAAGCCGACCGGCTGGGGCTCATCTTCATGGCCATGGCGGGATACAACCCCGAGGCGGCGGTGGGCTTCTGGCAGCGGATGTCTCAGGCATCCGGGGGCAAGGCTCCGCCGGAGTTTCTGAGCACTCACCCGGCCGGTGAGACCCGAATCCGGCAAATCCGGGCCGCCCTGCCCGAAGCCATGCGGTATTACCGCCAATAACCGGGACGTCGGGCCGGAAGGCCGGATGCCCCGTCTAACCCAGGAAGGAGAGGACGGATGGTACTCGAGATCATCGAATGGTTTGACGAGACGGGAAAGGAGCTGGTCCATCGGATTCCGGAGTCGGGGTCCGGGGATATCAAGTACGGGGCTCAGCTCATCATCCGGGAGAGCCAGGCCGGGGTGTTTTTTTACAAGGGCAAGGCGGTGGGGGCCTTTGGACCGGGCCGCCATACCCTGAAGACGGGCAACATCCCGCTGCTCACCAAGATCGCCAGCATGCCCTGGGGGTTCGAAAGCCCGCTGCGGGCCGAGGTTTACCTGGTTAATCTGAAAACCTTCACGAACCTCAAGTGGGGGACCCGGGACCCGGTGGCCTTCAAGGACTCGGAGCTGGGGCTGATCCGGCTCCGGGCCTTCGGCGTCTTTAACATCCGGGTCTATCAGCCGGTGCTCTTCATCAACAATCTGGTGGGCACCCAGGGGGTTTACACCACCGAGGAGATCGACGAATACCTGAGCCAGGTCATCGTCTCCCGGTTCAACGACTATATGGGGGAGACCATCGACTCGATCCTCAACCTGCCGGCTCAGTACGACGAGCTGGCTGTCGGTCTCGGGGAGCGGCTCAAGGAGGACTTCCGGTATTTCGGGCTCAACCTGACTCAGCTTTACATCAACGCCATCACGCCACCCCCCGATGTCCAGAAGGCCATTGACGACCGGAGCCGGATGGGGGTCTTCGACGACATGAACAAGCTGATGCAGATGAAGGCGGCCATGGCCATGGAGAAGGCATCCGAAGGCGAGGGGGAGTCGGCCATGGGCGCCGGGCTCGGGGTGATGATGCCGGCCATGTTCGCTCAGTATTTCGCCGGCAAGGGGGCGCCCGAGGGCGGCGGTGGGGGCGGAAAGGCTCCGGAGACGGTCTCCTGTCCCGAGTGCAAGAACCCGGTCCCGCCGGATTCCAAGTTCTGCCCCCATTGCGGCCATCAGCAGGTGGTTTTTGTCCAGTGCGGCAATTGCAAAAAGAATTTGACGCCCAACGCCAACTTCTGCCCCCGCTGCGGCCATCCGACTCAGGAAAAGCCCCAGCCTCGCCACTGTTCCCAGTGCGGGGCCGAGAACCTGACCGACTCGGTTTTCTGCAACCGCTGCGGCGAGAAGATGTAGCCTTCGATCATGCGGCTGACCATTGACTACCAGTGTCCTCAGTGCGGGGCTCCGGCGGAGCTGGAGGAGACGGACCGGCTCTTTTTCTGCGAGTTCTGCCGGGTTCCGTCCTATCTTACCGGCCCCGGCGGTTTTCGGTATGTCCTGCCCCATAACGCCCCCGAGGACCAGGAGATCATCTATTTTCCCTACCGGCGGCTCAAGGGGATGCTTTTTTCCTGCATGGGGGAGGGCGGCATCCAGACCCGGGTGATTGATTTGAGCATTCGGGCCGCCGACTACGACATCTATCCCCCGTCTTTGGGATTTCGGAGCCAGGCTCTTCGGCTCCGGTTTCTCACCCCGGAGACGCTTGGTCGGTTTATCCGGCCCGAGGCCCGGGAGGAGCCGTTTCAGGAGGTGATCGAGCAGCGCTTCACCCGGACGCTTCGCGACCGGGTCATCCATCAGGCCCTCATCGGCGAGGCCGAAAGCGTGATCTATGCCCCGTTTTACGAGACCGACGAGGGACTCCATGACGCGGTTTTAAAGCGGCCGGTATCCAGTTGTTCGACGGCGGATGCGTCGGCAACGGCCGGGGAGACCAAATCCCCGGACTGGCGAATCGGGTTTCTCCCCACCTTGTGCCCTCAGTGCGGCTGGAACCTCGAGGGGGAACGGGACACTCTGGTGATGTTGTGCCGGAACTGCGACACCGTCTGGCGGGCCGGGAAGCGGAAATTTTCGCCCATCCCCTTTGCCCGGCTGCCCGAGCCGGGGGACCATCCCTTTCATCTGCCCTTCTGGCGGGTCCGGGCCGAGGTCTCCGGGGTTATCCTCGATTCCCACGCGGACCTGGTCCGGCTGGCCAACCTCCCCAAGGTGGTTCAGCCGGAGTGGGAGGAGCAGACCTTTTGCTTCTGGATTCCGGCATTCAAGATGACCCCGGACGCTTTTCTCCGGGTGGCATCCGGGCTGACGCTTCAGCAGCCCCAGGATCCCCGGCGGACGGCCGTGCCCAAAGGGACGCTTCAGCCGGTGACCCTCCCGGCCCAAGAGGCGATCGAATGCCTGAAGGTGATTCTGGCTCAATTCATCAAACCGCCGCGGACGGTGGAAAAGCGCCTGGCCCGGATGACGGTCCGGCCCCGGAAATACATGCTCGTCTATGTCCCGTTCGAGGAAGGCCATCACGAGCTGATCCATCCCCGGTTTCAGCTTGCCATCAACAAGAACATGCTTCGACTCACCGAAGGCATTTAGCGGCGGGCCGCGCCATGTCCGAGACCGCCCGTGTCACCCGGGCCGCCGGCGTCGTCGGGGCGGCCACGTTTTTAAGCCGGATATTCGGGTTTCTCCGGGATATGGTCATTGCCGGGGTTTTCGGGGCGGGGATGGGGTCCGACGCCTTTTTCGTGGCGTTCCGGATTCCCAATCTCCTCCGCCGGCTCTTTGCCGAAGGGTCCCTGAGCATCGCGTTTATCCCGGTGTTCACCGAGTACCTCGAACGGGACGGGCGGGAGGCGGCCTTCCGGTTCGCCCGATCGACGCTCCGGCTGCTGTCGTTGATTCTGGTGGTTGTCACGGTGGCGGGGATCCTGCTTTCACCGCTCCTGGTCCGGGTTATCGCCCCCGGATTCGGCGACAACCCGGAGAAGCTGGCATTGACGGTCACCCTGACCCGGATCACCTTTCCCTATATCTTTTTCATCTGCCTGGTGGCGCTCTGCATGGGGATATTGAACGTCCTTGGGCATTTCGCGGCCCCGGCGGTGGCGCCGGTGTTTTTGAATCTGGCCATGATCGGCTCGGCTCTGGTGATCTCGCCCCGATTAGAGGTCCCGGCGGTTGGTTTGGCGATAGGGGTGTTGATCGGCGGAGTCTGTCAGCTCGGCATCCAGTTGCCGGTTCTGGCGCACAAGGGGTTCGACTTCTGGAAACCCGCCGGGCTCCGGCATCCGGGGCTGGTCCGGGTGGGCCGGCTCATGCTCCCGGCGGTCTTCGGGGCGGCGGTTTACCAAATCAACATCCTGGTGGGAACGCTGTTGGCATCGCTGCTGCCCGGGGGGAGCGTCTCCTATCTTTACTACGCCGACCGGGTGGTTCAGTTTCCGCTGGGGATTTTCGGGATCGCCATGGCCACGGCGGTGCTCCCGAGCCTCTCCCGGCAGGCGGCGGTCGGGGATTTTGCCGCTCTTCAGCGGACCTTTGCCCATGCGATCAACCTGATCCTCTTTATCACGTTGCCGGCCATGGCCGGGCTGATCGTCCTCCGGGCCCCCATCGTGGCCCTCCTGTTCAAGCGGGGGGCCTTTGACCTCGAGACGACGCGGATGACCGCCGCCGCGTTGTTCCATTACAGCGTCGGGCTCTGGGCTTTTTCCGCCGTCCGGATCGTGGTTTCGACCTTTTACGCGCTCCAGGACACCCGGACCCCGGTCCGGATGGCCACCCTGTCGATTCTGGCCAACATCGCTTTGGGGATTCTGCTGATGGGACCGCTGGCCCATGGCGGGCTGGCGCTGGCCACGTCGCTCGCCTCGATGATCAACCTGACTCTGTTGCTTGGAGCGCTCCGGGTCCGGATGGGGTCGATGCGCTGGCGGCCGATGTTCGCATCGACGGCGCGATCCGCCGTTTGTGCCGGGGTCATGGCGCTGGCAGTAGCCGGGTGTGCCGGGTGGCTGATCCCCGACCTTCAGGCAAACACGGCCCGGCTGGGGGCCGGGCTGGCCGGGACCATCTTGATCGGGATGGCCCTCTATGCCGGACTGGCCGGCCTGGCGGGCTGCCCGGAGCTTAACACGGTCACCGGCCTGGTCCGCCGGCGGCGCTCCGGGACTCCCGAATCCTGACGCCGGAAGCAAAATTTC
>CAYNGG010000331.1:0-4915 GCA_964396575.1 uncultured Desulfobacteraceae bacterium
GGTCAGAATCTCATGGGTCGTTATTGGTGACCGGTTCACACTTTTACCCTACTATGATTTTCATTAATCCGTCTTCACCGCTCCGCAATATTTCCACACAACCGGATCAATTGCCCACCGCCTCCATAATCTCCTCGGGGGACACCAGTTGACCGTCCATCCGCCCGACCTGCCGGATCTCACAATCGGGAAGCAGCCGGGCCACCTCCCGGTCATATTGCCCCAGGTTCATTTCGGCCACCACCACCCGCCGGACCCCGGCCGCGGACTTTCGGATGAGGTCGGCCGGCACCGGCCAGAGGGTCTTTAGAATCAAGAGGGAAACCGGCCGCCCGTCCCGGATCAATCGGTCCCGGGCATCCCGGGCGGCTCGGGCCGTCACCCCGTAGGTAATGATCAGGGCCTCCGCCCCCTGCTCCATCCGGGCCTCCCACCGGGCCAGTTGATCGGCATGGCTCAGGATCTTGTCCCGGAGCCGGGCCTGGGTCCGGGCGATGACTTCCGGGTCGGTGGTGATGTAACCGTCCGGCCCGTGGGTCGAGGATGTCTGCCGGACGGGGATGGGGCCGCCCATGGGGGCAAAGCCCGGCACTTCCCGGCCCGACGGGGGCGAAAACGGGAGAAAGGGGCGCCCATCGGCCGGCCCGGCCCGATCAACGGAGGGCGGCAGGGTCAGGGCGTCGGCATCGACGCTCTCCCGGGTCATGCCCACCTCCTTGTTGGCGGCGATGAAAACGGGGGAGCGGTAGGTTTCGGCGAGGTTGAAGGCTTCGGCGGTGAGGACAAACGCATCCCGGACATCGGTCGGCGCCAGGACGATCACCGGCAGCCCGCCGCTGTTGCCCCATCGGAGAAACTGGACGTCGCCGTCGGCCCCCCGGGTGGCCGACCCGGTGGACGGCCCCAGGCGCTGGACATCGACGATCACCAGGGGGATCTCCCCGGCGATGGCAAAGGAAATCTGCTCACTGTAAAGGCTGATCCCCGGCCCCGATGTGGCGGTCATGGCCTTGAGCCCGGCCATGGAGGCCCCGAGGCAGGCGCCGATGGAGGCGATCTCGTCTTCCCCCTGGATGCAAATCCCGCCGGCCGGAGGCAAAAGGGCGAGCATGGCGTTGAAGATCGTGGTGGCCGGGGTAATGGGATAGCCGGCGTAAAACCGGCAGCCGGCCGCGACCGCCCCTCGAGCGATGGCCTCGTTGCCGTCCAGAAAAACCCTTGCCTTGGTCACCTCAGCGCTCCTGCTCCATCTCCGCTCCGGCGGCCGCCACCTCGCCCTCTAGAAATTCCCGGATCTCTGCCAGGCGTTCCTCGCTGGCCGCTTCAAACCGGAGGACCAGGGCCGGCTGAGTGTTGGAGGCCCGGACCAGCCCCCAGCCGTCGTCAAACCGGACCCGGACCCCGTCGATGTCGATGACATCGTACTTTCCGGCCAGCCGATCGGCCACCCGCCGGACCACCTCGGCCTTTTCGCGGTCCGGGCAGTCCACCCGGATCTCCGGCGTGGTCACCGTCTCGGGAACGTCGGCCAACAAGGCGGACAGGGGGCCGGCCGACCGGGCGAGGATCTCCAGGACCCGGCCGGTGGCGTAAATCGCGTCGTCATAGCCGAGGTAGCGGTCCGCGAAAAAGAGATGGCCGCTCATCTCCCCGGCCAGAGCCGCCCCTTCGGCCTTCATCTTCTCCTTGATCAACGAATGGCCGGTCTTCCACATGATCGCCCGGCCGCCCCGTTTGGCGATGTCGTCATAAAGGGTCTGGGAACACTTCACCTCGGCGATAAAGGTCGCTCCGGGCTTCCGTTCCAGGATCTCCCGAGCCAGAAGGATCATCAGCCGGTCGCCATAGACGATCCGCCCCGCCTCATCCACGACTCCGATCCGGTCCCCGTCGCCGTCATAGCCGATCCCGAGATCGAGCCCCTCCCGGCGGACCAGCCCGATCAAATCCTCCATGTTTTGCCGGACCGTGGGGTCGGCCTCGTGGTTCGGGAAGGTCCCGTCCATCTCGCAGTAGATATCGACCACCTCGCAGCCGAGGCGTTTTAACAGCGGGACCGCCACCACCCCGGCCGTCCCGTTGCCGGCGTCCACCCCCACCCGAAGGGGCCGGGGAATGGAAATGACTCCGACCAAGTAGTCGATGTAATCGCCGATCACATCGGCCTCGGACCGCTCGCCATGGCCGGTCGGAAAGTCTTCGGCCTCGATCATCTCCCGGATTTTCCGAATCTCCGATCCATGGATCGAATCAAGCCCGATACAGAGCTTAAAGCCGTTGTAATCCGGCGGGTTGTGACTGGCCGTGACCATCACTCCCCCATCGGCGGAGAGGTGGTGAATGGCGAAGTAGAAGACCGGCGTCGGGCAGATGCCGATATCGATAACATCACAGCCGGTCCCCAGAAGGCCCTCCATCACCCGCTCGGCATAGGCCGGCGAGGTCACCCGGCAGTCCCGGCCCACCACGATCCGCTTCCGGTCCCGCCGGCGCAGGTAGGTGCCCACGGCCGCACCGATCCGGATCACCTCCGGCTCGGTCATGTCGGTCCCGGCAATCCCCCGGATGTCGTATTCCCTGAAGATATCAGGATTCATGCCATTAGTTCCTTCCCGATTGAGCCATTCCAGTTGACAATTGATCAGCCCCAGCCCAGTACCAGGACGACCGCCCCCACCAGCCAGCAGTAAGGAGCGAACCGGTAGAGCCGCCCCTGGCGGATGACATAGAGGAGCAGGGCCAATGCCCCATAACCGGTGAGAAAGGCCGCCAAGGTCCCGGCGAAGACGGTGCCGTCGATCCCCACGGCGCCGGAGGTTACCTCCCGGATCGCCAGAAGCTCGGCGCCGAGGATGGCGGGGATGGCGAGCAGAAACGAATACCGGGCGGCCGTCTCCCGGCTTTTCCCCAGAAAGAGCCCAACCGCGATGGTGGACCCGGACCGGGAGATCCCCGGGATGATGGCCAGACCCTGAACCGTCCCCACCACGAGGGCGTCGGCAACCGTCAACGGACGCTGGTCCGTTTCCGGAGAGACGACCCGCCGGGTGAGGTAAAGCAGGGTCCCGGTGGCAATGAGAGCGAATCCCACCACCAGAAGAGAGCCGAAAAGCCGGTCGGCGACGTTATGAAAGCCCAGCCCCAGAATCGCCGTGGGTACCGACCCGACGATGATGAGCAGGGCGAGCCGGAAATCGGGGTCCGCGACGGATTGATTCCACGGTCGAGTGAACACTCGCCCGATGGCGCCCAGGATGGCCGCGATCTCCCGTCGAAAAAAGAGGACCACCGCCGCCAGGGTTCCCACGTGGACGCTGACGTCGAAAAAGAGGTTGGGCTCGGTGAGTCCAAAGAGGTGCTGAAAGAGGACCAGATGCCCGGAGCTGCTCACCGGCAGAAACTCGGTGAGCCCCTGGACAACCCCGAGGACAATAGCTTGAAAGATGCTCATACGACCATAAAAAGGGCCATCACGTGCCCTACCCTTTCACTACGCCGAGGGGCCGGAGCCGGGCCACTTTCTTTGAAATCCCGGCTCCGTGGACCACATCCACCACCTCGGAGACGTCTTTGTAGGCCTCGGGCATCTCCTCGGCCAGAGTTGAACGTCCGGCCGACCGGACGAAAATCCCGCGATCAGCCAGCTCCCGGTTGATGGCCCGTCCCTTGCTCGCCTTCTTGGCCGCCTTCCGGCTCAAGACCCGGCCGGCCCCGTGGCAGGTCGATCCGAAAGTCGCCTCCATGGCCCGGTCGGTGCCCACCAGGACATAGGATGCCCGGCCCATGTCGCCGGGGATGATGATCGGCTGGCCCACGTGCCGGTAGGTGGCCGGCAGGGATGGATGGCCCGGCCCGAATGATCGGGTGGCCCCCTTCCGGTGGACGCAGACGGTCCGCTGAGATCCCGCCACCACGTGGGTCTCCCGGCGAGCGATATTGTGGCAGACATCGTAAAGGAGCCGCATCCCCAGGTCCCGAGGCCCGATGGAAAGGACCCGGAAGAGGACCTCCCGGGCCCGGAACATCAGGATCTGACGGTTGGCCCAGGCGTAGTTGGCGGCGCAGGCCATGGCGCCGATGTACTGCTTTCCTTCGGCGGATCGAAGGGCGGCGCAGGCGAGCTGCCGGTCGGGCAGCTCGATCTGATGCTTCCGGACGTACTTTGCCAACTGAGCCAGGGAGTCGTCGCAGACCTGATAGCCCAGGCCCCGGGAGCCGGAGTGGAGCAAAACGGTGAGCTGACCCTCGAAGAGGCCGAAGGCCTGAGCCGTCTCCGGGTCGAAGACCTCGTCCACGACCCCGATTTCGAGAAAGTGGTTTCCCGACCCCAGGGTCCCGAGCTGCTTTCGGCCCCGTTCCAGAGCCCGGTCACTCACCGCGTCCGGGTCGGCGTCGGCCATGCAGCCCCGTTCTTCGGTGTGCTCGACGTCGGCATCCTCGCCATACCCCTGGCTCACGGCCCAACGGCTCCCCTCCCGCAGGACCCGTTTTTCCTCCTTTTGAGTCAGCTTGATGGCGCCGGTGGACCCGATCCCCGAAGGGACGTGCTGATACAGGACATTGACCAGCTCCTCCATCCGGGATCGGACCTCTGAAGCGTTCAGGTGAGTGGTGGCCAGGCGAACCCCGCAGTTGATATCGTAGCCGACGCCGCCGGGAGAAATCACCCCCTCGTCCCAGTCAAAGGCGGCCACCCCGCCGATGGGAAAGCCGTAGCCCCAATGGATGTCGGGCATGGCAAAGGATGCGGTCAGGATGCCCGGCAGCGAGGCGACGTTGGCCACCTGCTTGAGGGTCGCCTCCTGCTGGATGGCCGCCAGCATCCGCTCACTAGAGTAAACCCGTCCGGGGACCCGCATGATCCCGGACCGGGGCAGCTCCCAACAATAGTCGTCGATTTTTTTCAGATCGTAAG
>CAYNGG010000332.1:0-4896 GCA_964396575.1 uncultured Desulfobacteraceae bacterium
GCAGGCACCGGTGGGCATGGTGGGCCCCCTTTGATGGGATTTGAGAATTAGACCTTGATCACGGTTCCAGCTTCATGCCATATACCCATAAGGCGCCGCCCCTCGGGGGCGCGGCGACGGCACCACCTTACGCCAGGCAACCGGAGCGGTCAACCCCGCCCGCCGACTATCACTGTTACGAAAAGGGAGCACCATGGCCGACATCGCCCGTCTCGTCCACGTCAACATCCCCTTTCCCATGCTCCGGGAGACCTATCTCGAGACCTTTATCCGGCTTCGGCTCAACCCGGAGATCTACCTTGACGCCGTCTCCCTGGATACCGTTTCCCCGTCGGAATTCAAGCGGATCGCCACGGCTCTGGCGGACAATGGCCTGGCCGTCACCTTCCACGCTCCGTTCCAGGACCTCTCCGCCGGATCAATCGACCCGGAAATCCGCCGGGTGACCCGGAAGCGGATGGCCCAGGTGGCCGAGCTGGTCCCGGTCTTCTCCCCCCGGTCGGTGGTGGCCCACGCCGGCTTTGACGCCCGGTATCACTATTTCTTCCGAGACGAATGGGTCGAGCACAGCCTGGCTGAATGGGCCGGGATTAACCGCGAGCTCCGGGACGCCGGGACCCGGTTGATGCTCGAAAACGTCTTCGAGGACGGGCCGGCCGACATCGAGATCCTCTTTGAGACCCTCGGCCAAGCGGGCGTCGGCTTCTGCCTGGACACGGGCCATCTCACCGTTTTCAGCCGGACCGACATGGCCGGCTGGCTGGCCGGGCTCGGGGATGCCATCGGGCAGCTTCACATCCACGACAACCACGGCCGGCATGACGATCACCTGGCCCCCGGCCTGGGCATCGTCGATTTTGGAACCCTGTTTGACTACCTGGCCAAACACCGGGAGACCCAACCGATCATCACCATCGAGCCCCATCGGGAGCAGGACCTGGCCCCGGCGTTGGACTACCTGAGCCGGGTCTGGCCCTGGTGACGGACGACATGCCCGCCATGCCATCGACCCCGCGACTCTCCGAGGCGATCCGCGAGAAAATCGACGCCGTGCTCCGGGCCGCCCACGCGGCCGGCCGCCGGACCCTCTACGAGCACGAGGTTTACCAGATTCTCGCCGGACTGGGGCTGGACGTCCCCCGGGTTGACGTGATCGACCATCCCGGCCAGGTGAACGCGGCCATTCTCCGGCCCTTTGGTGGTCGGGTCGTGGCCAAGATCATCTCTTCCAACATCTCCCACAAGGCCCGATACGGGGGCGTCAAGACGCTGCGGACCGATGATCCGCTCTACGTGGAGCTGGCGCTCCGGCGGATGGCGGAGACGGTCACCGACCGCTTTCCCGGTCCCTCCTCACCCGCCATCGACGGCTTTCTCCTGGTGGAGCACATCCCTCATACCCAGGCCCTGGGCTACGAGGTCCTGCTCGGGTTTTCGGAGGACATCGCCTTCGGCCCGGTTCTGACCCTGAGCAAAGGGGGCGATGACGCCGAATTTTTCGCTGAGCACTACGACCCGGCCAATCTCTTTCTCCCGCCGTTGGACCCGGCCGCGGCCCGGGCGGGGGTCCGGAACCTCAAGATCCGTCACAAGTTCGAAGCCATCGGCCGGGGCGAGGAATACCTGAATCACCTGGCCGAGGCCGCGTCGCTCATGAGCCGCCTGGCCCGGCATTACTCCTTTATCGCCGACCCGCGGCCCGAACACATCATCACGGCCCTGGACGTCAACCCGTTTGTTCTCTCCGAAGACGGCCGGTTCGTGGCCGTGGACGGCTTTGCCCGGATCACCCCGGTCACCCCCGAGACCGTCAGGGTCCCGTCGCCGCGCCTGGACGGGCTGGATGCGTTTTTCGCTCCCGACGGCATCGCCGTAGTCGGGGTTTCCGCCGACCCGGCCAAGCACTCCCTGGGTCGAAACATCGCCCACCTGCTCCACGACATGGGAAGGACCGACCTCTTTTTTATCAATCCCAAAGGGGGCGGCATCGATTTTGACGGAACCGGCTACCCGCTCCACCGGTCGATGGCCGACCTGCCCGGACCGGTGGACCTGGTGGTGTACGCGGCCCCGGCCCGGCACACCGTCGGGTTCTTCGAATCCCTGCCCGACCCGCCGCCCCGGGCCGTCATCCTCATTTCCGGGCTGCCGGCCGACATCGACTCGGCCGCCTTTGCCCGGGCCGTGAATGCCGCCAATCCCGGCGCCCGGATCATCGGCCCCAACTGCATGGGCGTTTACTCGGCCCCCGGCCCCGGCAATCCCGGCCTCAACACCCTCTTCATCGATGAGACCCGCCTCGACCTCCGCCATTCCGAAACCAGCAACACCGTCCTGCTCACCCAGAGCGGAGCCTTTTCCGTGACCGCCATCGACCGGTTCCAGCGGTCCCGGCTCTTCCGATCGGTGGTCAGCTTCGGAAACAAATACGACGTGACGGTCACCGACCTGATGGCCTATTTCGCCGACCAGGCGGCCATCGAGGTGATCGCGCTCTATGTGGAAGGACTGGACCCAGGCGAGGGGCGCGGGTTTTTCGAGCTCGCCGGACGGATCGACAAGCCGATCATCGCTTACAAGGCCGGCCGGACCGACGCCGGGGCCCGGGTGACCGCATCCCACACGGCATCCATGTCCGGAGACTACGACGTCTTCAAGGCGGCCTGCGATCAGGCGGGGGTCATCCTGGCCCCCCACATCGAGGATCACTACCACTGGGTCAAGGCTTTTTCCCTGCTGTCCAGGAAGCTTCCGGTCAGCCGGCGGGTGGCCGGGGTGGTCAACGCCGGGTTCGAGTCGGCGGCCGGGGCCGACGAAATGTCCCATCTGACGCCGGCCCGGCTTTCAGCGGACACCGTGGCCCGGCTCCGAAAGATCGACCGGACCGGCCTGGTGGACGTCCGGTCCTCGTTTCTCGACGTCACCCCCATGGCCGATGACCGGGACTACGCCGCCTTCGTGGAGGCCATGCTCCAGGATCCCGGGGTCGGCTGCCTGTTCGTCTCGGTGGTCCCCCACACCGAAACCCTCAAGACCGCGCCGGGAACCTGCCGGGATTCGGACGCTTTGGCCCCCTTGCTGGTGGACTTGAGCCGACGGTATCCTCAGCCGATGGTGATTTCAGTCAATGCCGGGCGATATTACGCGGATCTGGTGGCCACTCTTGAGGAAAACGGCCTGCCGGTTTATCCCGACATCCGCTCCGCGGTCACATCCCTCGACCGGTTCGTGGCCTATCACCTGGCCCGAGGAAAGTAGCCGGGCCGTCATTCATCGTCGAAATAGAGGTAGGAGGTGAGGCGGGAAGACGGCTCCGGCCGGACGAGCTCGGCACCGACGTAAGGGCCGTCAACCGATTTGACCTTCACCTTCCGGAGAATCATGGAATGGTCCCGGTCCCCGAGCTCGAGCTCGATATAGAGATCATCGCCCACCTCGATGGCGCTGGCCCCATCCACTCGGAACTTGAGCCCGGCCCGGGAGATGTCGAGGACGGTCACGGCCATCCCCACATCTGATCGGGTGCAGGTACCGCTGAGTCGGGTGGGCTTCCGGTAAAAGCGCCGGCGCTCGAGAAAAACGGTATATTTGTAGCCGCATTGGCACTCGCACGTAGCCCGGACCGGCTCTTCCGACCGGACGTGCTCGGAGACGTCTTCGACCATCAGAAAGCCGCATTTGGGGCAGATATAGGTGGCCAGGTTGTCCTCGCCCACCACCACTTTGACCTCTTGCATCTCGTTTTCCATGTCAGCTCAAAACTTTTCCGCGGGCCGCGTGGCCCAGTCTATCGACACGTGGGCGACAAAACGTCCATGGCTGGTCAAGGGTCACTTTGCCTTTTAAAAAACGCCAGAAAGCGTTTCCATTCGCTCTCCGTTGCGGAGATATCAGCCGGCGAGCCGTCGCCCGGCTCAGGATCAAAGCCGACGCCGTCAAAATAGACCTTCCCGTCCCGGACCTGGACATCAACGCCGCCGGTGCCCGCCGGCGGAGGGCGCCAGAAGGTTCTCCATTCGGATTCGCTCAGGGCGATCTCGTCATCTGAGCGGCCTGGCGGGGCATCCACCCTTTCACCGGCACTATCGCCGGCTCCGGCCAGCTCCCCCGCCGTGAAGGCGACATCCACCCGGGGCGGCGGCGTGGGGTCGGCCACCGTCGGGGCTTCGACCACCGTCCGCTCATCCTTCCGCCGGAGCCCTTCCAGAATCAGCCCCATGACATTGATGGGGACGATCACCATGTCCCTGAGATTGATCCGCCCGTCCTGGTACTCGTAGGTCCCGCTCTCCCAGGCCAGGAGATTGAAGATGATCTCCTCGGCCTGCTTGTTGACCACCGCGCCGAGCTTTTCGGCGGTGAGGACCTCTTCCTCGATGAGGACCTTACCCAGGGCCTGCCCCCGCTCCCTGGCCATCGCCAGACAGCGGAGCAGGATTTCCGGCGTGATCAGGTTGGAGTGCTGGAGAAGACTGCCCAGGCGGGCCCGTTTCAGGGTCCCCATAACGCAGAGGATGGCTCCGTCCTGAAGAAAGAGCTTCACCTGGTTGTTTTTGGGATTCCGGGCCCGGAGCACACCGGTCTTGTTCTCATCACTGAGCATCTGGAGAATCGTGGTGATATAAACGGTGTGAAAATCGCCCTTCAGCGCCATCTCAATATCCCGAACGGATTTCGTTCAAAACGGACGGAACCCGTTTGGCCCGCGGCTTGTCCCGCTCCCGCCAGCTACCGGCGCGCTGTCCCGCCAGATGCCATAAATGCTCCCACACTTTGGTAGCCATGTCAAACGAGCAAAACCAAACCCACTGGAGCGTTTGGTTCGCTTTTGCTATACGGGTTATCAACAAATCTTAAAGCGAAACTTGAAACGCATGACCTACCATTTGAAAACTT
>CAYNGG010000333.1:0-2925 GCA_964396575.1 uncultured Desulfobacteraceae bacterium
GGGTTCGGTCGTTTTCAGAGGCGCGGTCCCGCTGGGGCGGTTTGAGGCCGCCGGAGTCGGGCGGTCTTTGGAAGCTGAGGGGGTTTCCAGCCGGTAGTTCGCCCCACAGAGGGAAACCCGCATCCGCATGGGGCGAGGCTCGGGGGCGGGCCGCTCCCAGGCGGTCAGGGTCACCGGGTAGCCCCGGGCCGCCAGCTCGCATAAGGCTCTTGCCAGATCAGCCACCCCGAAGTCCCTGCCCGATGAGGCGTCCACGGCGATGGCGGCGGCCTGGTCAGGATCAACGGTGGACCGGACCAGGCCGGTAAGGACCGCTTTGGGGCCGGCCTCCAGAAAGGTCCGAACCCCGTCATCGACCATCCGCCGGATTTGATCCATGAACCGGACCGGCCGGACCATCTGGTCGGCCAGGATGCGGCGGACCGCCTCGGCCGAATCGGGGTAGGGGCCGGCCGTGACATTGGCATAGACCGGGATCGACGCCGGGGAGACCGATACCCGGCCCAATGCCTCCCGAAATGGAGCGGTCGCGGCCTCGAATGGCGGGGTGTGAAAGGCGGCGGCCACCGGCAGGCGGACGGTCCGCCAACCCGCCTCGCCGCAGGCCTGAGCCGCGGCTTCGATCCGTTCGGCCGGGCCCGAGAGGACCCCTTGATTCGGGCTGTTCCGGTTGGCCAGAACCAGGTCCGGCCCGAACCGCTCAGCCAGAGCCTCGATATCGGCCAGGGGGGCGAACACGGCGAGCATCCCGCCGCTCCCGTCGTCGGCCTCGGCCATGGCCCGGCCCCGAGCCGCCGCCAGGTCCATGAGGGCGTCGGCATCAATGGCGCCCCCTAACCTGAGCGCCACCAGCTCGCCGAAGCTGTGCCCGGCGGCCGCGTCCGGACGGATGCCGAACCGCTCGAGGACCGCCAGGATCGCCAGGCTCACCGCCCCGATGGCCGGTTGAGCCACGTCGGTTCGTCTCAGGTCCGCCTCTTGCCGGGCTTTGGCTGAATCGTCGCTATCCGCCGCCGGGAGTGGGTAGATCCGGTGGCCGAGCCCGTTCAGACCCGCTGAGGCCGCTTCAATGGCCCGTCGGGCCTCCGGAAAGACGCAGACCAGATCCGCGCCCATGTCCACGTACTGGCTCCCCTGGCCGGGAAAGAGAACGCCCAGGCCGCCGGCCGGCGGGCCCTCGCCGTAGTAAATCCCCGCCGGCAAGCGACGGGTCTCCCCGCCGCCATGGCTCAGCGCCTCGACGGCCCCGTCAACGGCCGATTTCAGGGCCACGCCATGGCGTGGCGGCTCCGGGTCCTTTAAGACCATCAGGAGCCGGCGGGGCTTGTCCGCTGAAAACCCGGCCCGGGTCTTGGCCGCCTCGAAGGCAAGCCAGTCGGCGTCGGCTGTTTCCGGAATCCGGGCGGACAGGTCCGTCAATTGATCGGTCAAGTCTTGCCGCGAATCGCCGGACAGGGCCACGATCTGAACGGAGCCGTCCCAGGCCGGGGCTTCGGGGCCGCCGACGTGCTCCTCCAGGACCAAGTGAAAATTGCTCCCCCCGAACCCAAAAGCGCTCACCCCGGCCCGGCGGGGATGATCCGTCTCCCGAAGCCAGGGCCGGCGGCGGGTGTTTAAGTAGAATGGGCTGTCGGACAAATCGAGCTTCGGGTCCGGAGGGTCGGTCTTGAGGGTCGGCGGAAGGACCTTGTGGTGGAGCGCCAGGGCGGCTTTCATCAGCCCGGCGGCGCCGGCGGCCGCTTTGGTATGGCCGATCATCGACTTGACCGACCCCACGGCGCATCGGGGCTCGGTCTCCGGCCGGTCGGCGAAAACCGTCTTGAGCCCCGCGATCTCCACCGCATCCCCCACTCGGGTTCCGGTCCCGTGGGCTTCCACCAGGCCGATGGTGGCCGGTTCGACGGAGGCGGCCGCGTAAGCTCCCCGGAGTGCATGGGCCTGGCCGTCGGCCCGGGGCGCGTAGATGCTCTGAGACCGCCCGTCGCTCGAGGTCCCGATCCCCCGGATGACCGCATACACCCGGTCGCCGTCCCGTTCCGCCGCCGCCAGCGGCTTGAGCACCAGGATGCCCACGCCCTCCCCGAGAACCGTGCCGTCGGCCGACGCGCTAAAGGGGCGGGCGTCGCCGGTGGGCGACAAGATCCCGGTCCGGGAAAAGCAGGTGTACATGAAAATGTCGTTCAAAAGATCCACGCCGCCGGTGATCACCATCTCCGACCGGCCGGTGACCATCTCCATCAGGGCCAGGTGAATGGCGCTCATGGAAGAGGCGCAGGCCGCGTCCACCGCGCAGTTGGTCCCGCCCAGGTTGAGGCGGTTGGAGATCCGGCCGGCCACTACATTCCCCAGAAGTCCCGGAAAAGAGCTTTCCTTCCAGGGAACATAAGAAGCGGCGATCCGGTCCATCACCTCACGGGCCGTTTCCGGATCGACCCCGGCGGCGTCCAGAGCCGCCCGCCATCGGGGATGGCCCAGCCGGGCCCCCAACGGGATCACCAGCTCCTGGGTCCCGGTGACCCCGAGAATCACCGACGTCCGGTCCCGCTGGAAGTCCCGGTCGGGTCCGTATCCGGCGTCCTCGATTGCCGTCTGAGCGGCCAGGAGCCCCAGAAGCTGTGAGGTGTCGGTGGCCTCCAGGGAATTGGGCGGAATGCCAAAGGCGGATGGGTCAAAAGGGACCGGCGAAATAAAGCCGCCTCGGGTGCAGTAAACGTGATCCGGCCGTTTGGGATCGGGATCATAGTAGTCTTGGGCCGACCAGTGAGTGGGCGGGACCTCGGAGATGGCGTCCAGGCCGTGGAGCAGGAGGTGCCAGTAGGCCGTCAGGCCGGAAGCCCGAGGGAAAAAGCCGCCCATCCCGATGATGGCCACGGGGGGCATTGAAGTTGATTTGATATCCTTGGGGTCCAACGCGGTCAAACCTCT
>CAYNGG010000333.1:3025-4885 GCA_964396575.1 uncultured Desulfobacteraceae bacterium
AACCGGGCGGCCTCAGCCGGGATCGGCACGCCCTGGTTCCGGATCGACGCGGCCCGGGTGGCCACCGCCGCGCCGGCCAGGAGGTTCCGGGCCACGGTGACCACATCCCGACTTTCGGCCGGGGCCAGAAACGACCCCCGGACCCACTCGTTGAAGGCCCCGATGGCCGGCCCGCACCAGATTTGGTAGTCGATCCGCCGGTCGGCGAGCCCTTCGACCGCCCACCGGGACGAAAGTCCCAGATAAGACCGGAAGACCAGGGCCATCCGATGCCGGGGGTCGCGATCGGCCCGCTCGACTTGACGGGGGTCCCGTTGCTGGAAAAAGGCCCGGGTCTCGGCCCAGGCATCCTCAAAGGATTTTTTCAGAAAGTCCCGTTCCACCGTCCGGCGGTCCGATTCGGGGATTTCGGAAAAGCTGGTGTAGGTCCGGTAGAGGTCGTAGAGCCGGGCGGCTCGCTGGGGAAACATGGTGCCTCGCTTGAGGACCTGGACCCGGACCCCCATCTCGAACATGTCGGCGGCCGGGGCCATGGTCACGTCGGCCTGACCGGCTTCGGCGAGCATCTCCCGGACCGCGGTCGAAGTCCCGGCCTCGACGCAGGCCTGGTTGATGGATCCGGTGAGGACAAACGCGGCGCCCATGGCAAAGGCCGCGGCGGCGGCGGCGGGGGTGGCGATCCCTCCGGCCAGTCCCACGGCGGGGCGATCGACGTAGCCGTATTGATCCCGGAGGTGGTCCCGAAGGGCCATGAGGGTGGGCAGGAGGGCCAGGGCCGGGCGGTTGTCGGTATGGCCGCCGGAATCGGCCTCGGCGGTCAGGTCCGACGCGACGGGGACCTCACGAGCCAGCGCCGCCGCATCCGGCGTTATCGTGCCGGTCCGGAGAAGCTCCGCTAACAGTTTTTCCGGCGGGGGAGACAGAAATCGCCGGGCCACCTCCACCCGGCTGACCTTGGCCACCACCTGATTGGGGCAGATCACCCGGCCGTCCGGACCCCGGTGGATGCCGTGGAGCCGATACCGGATCAGCATCGGGGTCAGATCGAGATAGGCCGACGCGCTGACGGTCCGGATTTCATGTTTCAGATACCGGTCAACTACCGCCGATTCCAGGGCCGGGTCGTTGGGGCTGTGAATGAGGTTGACGCCGAAAGGGCGGTCGCCCAACCGGCTCTTGAGATCGACCACGGCCGCCTCCACCGCGTCCGGAGAAAGCCCGGCGGCTCCGAAAAAGCCGATCATCCCCGCTCGGGCCATGGCCGTCACCATCCGGACGGATGTGATCCCGTTGGCCATGGCCCCGGCAATATAGGCGAACCGGAGCCCATGCCGCCGCCGAAACCCGGGATCTCCGAGGTTTTCCGCCGGGAGAGCCGGGGCATGAGCCAGAAGGGGAAAGCCGTCGGCCGGCGCCCCGGTCCCGTCGCCCAGGACCGCCCGGCCTCCTTCGCCCACACCGATTCCCGTCTCCGTCCGGACCATAAAAACCGGCTCGTGGAGCCGGAAAAGCGCGGATCGGATGGCCTCCGCGCCCGTCCGGGGCGCTCTGCCGTCCGACTGCCAGTACCCTTGAACCGGCGAGTCGAATGATGGTCTGTCCACGTCTTCGCTGCCTCTCGTTACGGTCACGATGGGATTGGCGCTCCGTTGCGTCATAAATTATGACGCCTAGATCTATTGCTCAACCGATTTGCCTACCCCAATATCTTGCGGTTGAGCGGCGATGGGAGCACGTTTCAATGCCATCTTAAATCCGTAATTTAACCAAGCCCAAGGCAGGTGTCAAGAGAGAGTCAGCCGAACACGACCGGTCAGTCCTCATCAGACCTCCGAGGTTTCCAAATTTTTTGGAAACCTC
>CAYNGG010000334.1:0-4883 GCA_964396575.1 uncultured Desulfobacteraceae bacterium
TATCGGATGGTCGATGGTGAGCTGGAGCGGCTCGAAACCATGCGCTCCCGATAACCTTTGATCCCACGCCCCTTTAAGGAGGAGAAGATGCGACAGCGGTATCTGACGGTTCTGATGACAAGCCTGTTTGTTTTGGCGATGGCCTCGACGGCCGGCGCCGCCATTGTCCTCAAATGCGGCACCTCCACTCAGCCCAGCCACATCTACAACCAGGCGGTGGAGTATTTTGAAAAGATCGTGGAGGAGAAAACGGACGGCGAGATCGACGTCCAGCTCTTCCCGGCGGCCCAGCTCGGCTCCGAACGGGACGTGGTGGAGGGCCTTCAGCTCGGCTCCGTGGAGATGGCCCTTACATCCACGGGCCCCCTGGGCAACTTCATCCCCCAGGTGAAGCTCTTCAACCTCCCGTTTCTCTTCAAGGACCGGGAATCCTGCTACAAGGTTTTAGACGGAAAGATCGGCTCGGACATCGCGGACCTTTTCCAGAGGGTCGGCATCCGCTCCCTGGGCTGGTTTGAAAACGGGTTCCGGAACATCACCAACTCCAAGCGGCCCATCAAGACCCCGGCCGACATGGACGGGCTCAAGATCCGGGTCATGGAGGACGACGTTTTCATCCTGACCATGAAGGCTCTCGGGGCCAGCCCGCTGCCCATGGCTTTTGGCGAGCTTTACACCGCTCTGGAGCAGAAGACCGTTGATGCCCAGGAGAACCCCCTGGCGGTGATCCATTCATCGCGGTTTTTCGAGGTCCAGGAGTATCTGGCCATAACCGGCCATTTCTACTCCCCGGCCATGCTCCTCATCGGCCAGACCGCCTGGGCAAAGCTGAGCCCCGAGCAGCAAGAAATCCTCACCGAAGCGGCCAAATCGGCACGAGATTATGAGCGGAAAATTTCCATGGAGGCCGACCGGGATCTGGAAGCCGAGCTCAAAAAGGAGGGGATGATCGTCACCCACCCGGATAAGGGGCCTTTTGTGGAAGCGGTGATGAGCGTCTATGAGAACCCTTCGGTGATGAAGGCCATCGGCGGCGGCGACCCGGTCGAAGGCAAGCGGCTCATTGAAGCGGTCCGGTCCGCCGCTCAATAGGCCCGATCGACTCGTGTTCCCGTCCCCCGCCGGGTTCGTGCCGCGCTATCCCGCCGGCGGCGGGACGGGTTCGCCCCGTCCCACGGAGCATTGCCGGTGACCCTCAAGTCCTTTTTCACAACCGTCTTTGATGTCATGGACCGGATCATCAACGGGATTCTCGCCCTGCTGATGACCGGGATGGTCGTGGTCATCTCCGCTCAGGTCTGGTACCGGTTCGTCCTGAACGACCCCTTGGCCTGGTCCGAGGAGCTGGGGCGGTATCTCTTCGTCTGGATTTCGTTCATGGGCGCGGCGGCCGGGGTCCGGTACCAGGTCCATCTGGGGATCGACATCATGGAAAAGATCCTGCCGGAGACCGCTTACCGGTATGTGGTCGTCCTGGTCAACCTGATCATCCAGGTCTTTCTGGCGGTGATCATCTTCTGGGGCTTTAAGATTCTCGGGGTGATCCGGTTCCAGACTTCGCCCTCCATGCACATCCCGATGATTTATCCGTACATGGCCGTGCCGGTGGGGTCGATCTTCATGCTGATCAACTCGATCAGGGTCTCGGCCGCGGCCCTGACGGGCGGGCGGTTGGACCGGGAGGTCCGGGTATGACCCTGCTCCTATTCGCCGCCCTGGTGATCTGCTTTCTTTTGGGCATCCCCATCGCCTTTTCCCTGGGGGTGGCGTCGGTGGCGACCCTTCAATTCGCCTCGGACCTCCCCCTGACCCTGGCGGCCCAGCGGCTCTTCACCGGGACCGACTCCTTTCCCCTCATGGCCATCCCCTTTTTCATGCTGGCCGGGGAGCTGATGGAGTCGGGCGGGATTTCCCACCGGCTTTTCGACTTCGCTCACGCCCTGGTGGGGTTTGTTTACGGCGGATTGGCCATGGTGGCGGTGGTGGCCGCCATGTTCTTTGCCGGGATTTCCGGGGCGGCGGCGGCCGACACGGCGGCGGTGGGAGCGGTCTCCATCCCGGCCATGATCCGGAAAGGCTACCAGAAGGGATTCGCGGCGGCGGTCCAGTCGGCCGGGGGCTCCATCGGGGTGATCATTCCCCCGTCCATTCCGATGATCATTTTCGGGGTGGTGGGCGGGGTCTCCATCGGCCGGATGTTCATGGGCGGGCTTATCCCCGGAGCTCTCATCGGCGGCGGGCTGATGATCGGGAGCTACTTTCTGGCCCGGCGGGCGGGGTACGACCGGGAGCCCTTCCGGGGGGTGACCGAGATTTTCCGGACCTTTTGCGGCGCCTTATGGGCGCTCCTGATGCCGATCATCATCCTGGGCGGGATTCTCGGCGGGGTCTTCACCCCCACCGAAGCGGCGGTGGTGGCGGTGATCTACGGACTGATCGTGGGCTTCGGAGTCTATCGGGAGCTCCGGGTCCGGGACCTCCCCCGGATTTTCGCCCGGGCCGCCATCTCCACCTCCACCGTGATGCTCCTTATCGCCACGGCCAACATCTTCGGCTGGATTCTGACCGCCGAGCGGGTGCCTCAGAGCGTGGCCGCCTACCTGACCACCCTGACTCAATCGCCCTACGTCCTCTACGCCCTGGTGATCGTCTGCCTGCTCATTGTGGGGACCTTCATGGAGACCTCGGCCTCGTTGATCATCCTGACGCCGGTCTTTCTCCCCGTGGTTCAGGACTTCGGGATCGACCCGGTTCACTTCGGAGTGGTCATGGTCACCTCGCTGGCCATCGGGATGCTCACCCCGCCGCTGGGGATCTGCCTGTTCATCTCCTGTAACATCGCCCGGATTCAGCTTTCGGAGATCGTCTGGTTCATTCTGCCCTTTCTGGTGATCATGATCACTTTGCTCCTGTTGATCACCTATGTTCCCCAACTGGTCCTCTTTATTCCCAACACCTTCGGAGGCTAACCGCCATGGCCCTGATCACTCAGCCCTCAGTCCTCAGCAGACCTCCGAGGTTTCCAAATTTTTTGGAAACCTCGGAGGTCTCTAACATCACGCGGACAGCCCGGTCCGGGCCGACATGGATGACATGGCCGAGCAGGTGGGGATGCGGACAATTTTAAACGTCGTCTCGGACTCCGACGGGCCGCTGCCGGCCGACACGGTCTTTTCGAGGATGCGGGGCGGGATCTACGACGCGGTGATGGTTATGTATCATGACCAGGGGCAGATCCCCACCAGGCTCATGGGCTTTCAATACGCTGACCGGACCGGGGAATGGTCGGCCATGGCCGGGGTCAACCTCACCCTGGGGCTCCCCATCATCCGGACCTCGGTGGTCCACGGGACCGCCTTTGGCAAGGCCGGTGAGGGGCGGGCCAACCCCGAATCGATGATCGCGGCCGTCCGGCTGGCCGCCCAGCTCGCTCGACCCCGGAGGCCCCGACGATGATCACCAGAGCCGCCCGAAACGCACTCCAGGAAGCCGCCGGCCCGGCCCATTACATCGACTCCCCGGCCGACCGGCATGTTTACGGCTACGACGCCACCGGGAATTTCCACCCGCCCGAAGCGGTGATCCGGGCAACCGGTTCAGAACAGGTCTCCCGAATCCTCGCGGCCTGCACCGCTCACCGGGTGCCGGTGGTGGCCCGGGGCGCGGGGACCGGCCTTTCCGGCGGGGCGATTCCGGTGGCCGGGGGCGTGGTCCTCGACATGGCGGGGCTCGACCGGATCATCCGGATCGACCCGGCCGACGGCGTGGCCGAAGTCGAGCCGGGGGTGGTAACGGCCGACCTCCAGGCCGAGGCCCGGAAGCACGGCCGGTTTTATCCCCCGGACCCGGCCAGCGTCGATGCCTGCACTATTGGCGGAAACATCGCCGAAAACGCCGGCGGGCTCCGGGCCGTGAAATACGGCGTTACAAGGGACTACGTGATGGCCCTCACCGCGGTTTTGCCCGATGGCCGGATCTTTGCCACCGGCCGGTCCACGATTAAATCGGTGGTGGGTTACGATCTCACCCGCCTGTTGGTGGGCTCCGAAGGAACCCTGGCCGTCATTGTCGGCGCGACGCTGCGGCTCCTGCCTCTCCCCGAGGCCCGGGCCACGGTGAGCGCCCTCTTTAACGAAACCGGACCGGCCGCCGACGGCGTGGGCGCGGTCCTGGCCAGCGGTATCCGGCCGACGGCCCTCGAATTCATCGACGCCACCTGCCTGAAGGCGGTCTCCCGATACACCGACCTGGGGATCGACCCGTCAGCCCGAGCCATGCTGCTTATCGACGTGGACGGTCCGCCCGAGGTGGTCGGCCGGCAGGCCGCCGACCTCGCCCGCATCCTCGAAAGGGCCGGAGCCTCAACCGTTCACCGGGCCGAAGGCGATGCCGAAGCGGACCGGCTCTGGAAGGCCCGCCGGTCCCTCAACCCGGCCATGCGCCACATCGCCCGGGGGAAGCTGCCCGAAGACATCGTGGTCCCCCTGGGGCAACTGGCCGCCATGGTGGCCCGAGTCGAGGCCCTGTCCCGAAAATCCGGCCTGGCCATCCCGACCTTCGGCCACGCCGGAGACGGGAACCTCCACGTCAACGTGATGTTCGACCCCGACGACCCGGCTCAGACGAAAGCGGCCCACCGGGCGGTGGACGAGGTTTTCCGGGAGACCCTGGCCCTGGGCGGGTCCCTGAGCGGCGAGCACGGGGTGGGGATCACCAAGCGGGACTACGTGGGCGACGAGATCGACCCGACCGCCGCCGACCTGATGCGGGGGATCAAGGCCCTTTTCGATCCCGCCGGCATCTTAAACCCCCACAAAGCCCTCCCGCCGCTGAGTGCTGAGTGCTGAGTGCTGAGTGCTGAGGAGTGAGTGCTGAGGACTGAG
>CAYNGG010000335.1:0-4877 GCA_964396575.1 uncultured Desulfobacteraceae bacterium
GGGCCGGACTCCCCACCCGACCTTGCGGCAACCATCTGAATGGACACGTGAGATGAAGATCAATCGACGCACCATCATCCAGGCCATCCTGATCGTCCCCCTGATCGCGGGGGCCACGGTCATCGCCCTTTACATCTTTAACATCTTTCCCCTGGACAAGATCCCGCCGGGGACCGTCTCGGCTCAGACCGTGGCGGCCGAGCCGACGCCCGAGCCTCGCCTCGGCACCGCTGAGATCGAGACGATCCGGGAGACTTACGAGGCGGTGGGGACCGTCCGGCCCCGGACCGAGGCCCGGATCGATGCCCAGGTCACCGCTCAGGTGGTGGATGTCAAGGTCGGCCCCGGCGACACGGTGACCAAGGGCCAGGTCCTCGTCTCCCTGGACAACCGCCAGTTGCAGTCCCGGCTTGATCAGGCCCGCCAGGGGCTCAAGAGCGCCGGCTCCGGAAAACGCCAGGCCCAGCAGGCCGTGGCCGCGGCCGAGGCCGCCTTCGAGCAGGCCCGGTCCGAATATCGCCGGGTTCAGACCTACCACAAGCAGCAGGCGGCCACTCAGCAGCAGCTCGAAGCGGCCCGGGCCGCTTATCTCGGGGCCGAGGCCGAGCTTCAGCGGGCCCGTGAGGGCCTGGAGGGAACCGAATCCGGCATCGAGCAGGCCAAGGAAGTGGTCCGGGAGGCCGAGATCGCCCTGGGCTACACTCAGCTCAAGGCCCCCGAGGCCGGCGAGGTCCTGAGGAAGCTGGTCGAGTCGGGCGACCTGGCCGTCCCCGGCAAGCCCCTGATCATTCTCCAGACCACCGGCTACCTCCGGCTGGAAGCCTATGTCCGCGAGGGGCTCATCCGCGAGGTCCCGGTGGGGGCGATCCTCCCGGTGGAGATCACCACCCTCGACAAGACCGTCGAAGCCACCGTCGAGGAGATCATCCCCTACGCCGATCCCCAGACCCGGACCTTCCTGGTCAAGGCGACCCTCCCGGAAACGGTGGGCCTCTATCCGGGGATGTTCGGCAAGCTCCTCATCCCGGTCCGGGAAATCCAGGTGGTCTCCGTGGACCGGTCGGCCGTCCGCCGGGTGGGTCAGCTCGAGCTGGTCCGGGTCAGGGATGGGGACGGCTGGGCCACCCGGTTCATCAAGACCGGCAAGAAACTGGGTGATCGCGTCGAGGTCCTCTCCGGCCTCTCCGGCGGGGAGACCGTCGCGCTGAAGGGGGCCAACTGATGTCGGCCGAAGAGACCCGGAACGGAACCGAGGCGACCGAAGGCGGTGAGCCCAGGGGGATCATCCCGGCCATCGTCAAGAGCTTTCTCACCTCTCACCTGTCGATCTTGCTCATCATCGCCTCCCTTTGCCTCGGCGTCGCGGCGGTTCTCATCACCCCTCGGGAGGAGGAGCCCCAGATCGTGGTTCCCCTGGCCGACGTCTATGTCCAGGCCCCCGGCGCCAGCCCCGAAGAGGTGGAAAAGCTGGTGGCCACGCCCCTGGAACGGCTCCTCTGGCAGATCGACGGAGTGGAGTATGTTTACTCGATCTCCCGCCAGGACATGGCCGTGGTCACCGTCCGCTTCTTTGTCGGCGAGGACCGGGAAAACTCCCTGGTCAAGCTCCACAACAAGATCCGGATGAACATCGACGCGGTCCCCCCGATCGTTCGGGGCTGGGTCATCAAGCCGGTGGAGATTGACGACGTCCCCATCGTCAACCTGACCCTCTACTCCGACCGGTACGATGACGCCGACCTTCATCGGATCGGCGAGGAGGTCCTCGCCCGGCTCTCCGAGGTCAAAAACATCTCCCGGACGGAGATCGTGGGCGGCCGCCGCCGAGAGGTCCGGGTCGAGCTGTCCCCCGAGCGGATGGCCGGCCTCGGGGTCTCCGCCCTCGAGGTGGCCGACGCCCTCAAGGGAGCGGATGCCTCGGTGACCGCCGGGGACTTCTCCCGCTTCAACACTCAATATACCGTCACCGCCAACTCCTTTCTCACCGAGGCTGAAAACGTCAGGGGCCTGGTGGTGGGGGTCCATCAGGGCCGGCCGGTTTACCTCCGGGATATCGCCGATGTCATCGACGGCCCCGAGGAAGCCACCACCTACACCCGGCTCGGCTACTCCCACCGGATCCGCCAGGAGACCGACCGCCTGGCCGAGCCGCTGACCTATTCGGCGGTCACCCTGGCGGTGGCCAAAAAACGGGGCACCAACGCCGTGGACGTGGCCCGTGAGGTCATCGCCGAGATGGAGGTCCTCAAAGAAACAATTCTTCCCACCGACGTCCACGTGGAGGTCACCCGGAACTACGGAGAGACCGCTCAGCAGAAGGTCAACGGGCTGCTTTCCTCGCTCGGCTTCGCCATCATGACGGTGGTCCTGCTCCTGGCCATTACCCTGGGCTGGCGGGAAGCCCTGGTGGTGGCCCTGGCCGTGCCCATCTCCTTTTCCCTGGCCCTCTTCGTCAACTTTCTCTTCGGCTACACCATCAACCGGGTGACCCTCTTCGCCCTGATCCTCTCCCTGGGGCTGGTGGTGGACGATCCCATCACCAACGTCGATAACATCCAGCGGCACATCTTCATGGGCAAGCGAAAGCCCACCAATGCCACCCTCTTTGCCGTCTCCGAAGTCCTCCCGCCGGTGATCATGTCCACCCTGGCCATCATCATCTCCTTTACCCCGATGTTCTTCATCACCGGAATGATGGGGCCTTACATGGCCCCGATGGCCGCCAACGTCCCGGTCACCGTCATCTTTTCCACCGTCTGCGCCATCACCATCGTCCCCTGGTTCACGTTTACTCTCCTGAAAAAAGTGGAGATCAAGCCGGCCGAGGTGAGCACCGGGAGCAAGGTCCCGGTGGGCTGGATCAACCGGATTTACCGGGCCGTCGTCTCGCCCTTTCTCCGCTCCCGGCTCTACCGCTGGCTGCTTGTGGCGGTGATCATCGTCTTGCTGATCATCCCGGTGGTTCTGGTCATCTTCCGGCTGGTCCCGCTGAAGATGCTCCCCTTTGACAACAAAAACGAGTTTCAGGTGGTGGTCAACATGCCCGAGGGGACCACTCTGGAGACGACCGACGCGGTCATCCGGCGTTTCGAGGACTATCTCCGCCGGGTGGCCGAAGTCACCCATTACGTCTCCTACGTCGGGACCTCGTCGCCCATCGACTTCAACGGCATGGTCCGCCACTACTACCTCCGCCAGGGCAGCCATGTTGCCGACATCCGGGTCAACCTGGCCGACAAGAGCCGGCGGAAGATGCAAAGCCACCCCATTGTTCTCCGCCTCCGGGCGGACCTCATGGAGATCGCCGAAAACAACGGCGCGAGGATTCAGCTTGTCGAGGTCCCCCCCGGGCCGCCCGTGTTGTCCACCGTGGTTACCGAGATCTACGGCGAGCCGGACACCGATTACAGTGAGCTCATCGCCGCCGGGAAGCGCATCCGGGAGCTGATGCGCACCGAGCCCTTTGTGGTGGATATCGATGACATGGCCGAAACCCGGCGGGACAAGATCGATTTCGTCCTCGACAAGGAAAAGGCGGCCCTCCACGGCGTGAGCACCCAGGCCGTGATCGGGACCCTCCGCCTGGCATTGACCGGCGACACCCCGGCCACGGTCCACGCCCCGGACGAGCGCCGGCCGCTCATGGTCCGGGTCATTCTCCCCCGGGACAAGCGGTCCAGCATCTCCGACCTCGCCCAGCTTCCCATGAAGACCGCCACCGGCGAGATGGTCCCCCTGGCCGAGCTGGTCGAGATCCGGGAGGAGCCGGTCCGACAGCCCATCTACCACAAGAACCTCGACCGGGTGGCCTACGTCCTCGCGGAGATGGCCGGCCGGGCGCCCGCCGAAGCCGTTCTGGACATGCAAAAGCGGCTTGCCGAAGACCCGCTGCCCGACGGCATCCGGGCCGAATGGGCCGGCGAGGGCGAATGGAAGATCACCATCCGGGTCTTCCGGGACATGGGGATCGCCTTTGCCGCCGCCATGCTGGGGATCTATGTCCTGCTGATCATCCAGACCAGCTCCTTTTTCATGCCCATCCTTATCATGATGGCCATCCCGTTGACCGCCATCGGCGCCATGCCGGGCTACTTTCTCCTCAACCTCCTCACCAACGTCCCGGTGGGCGGCTACGAGACCCCGGTCTTTTTCACGGCCACCAGCATGATCGGGATGATCGCCCTGGGCGGGATCGTCATCCGGAACTCCCTCGTCCTGATCGAGTTCATCCATGACGCCCTCCGGGAGGGGATGAGCTTCAGCGAGGCGATTCTCCAGAGCGGAGCCATCCGGATGCGGCCGATCCTCCTCACGGCCGCCACCACCGCCCTCGGCGCCTGGCCCATCACCTTCGACCCGATCTTCTCCGGCCTGGCCTGGACCCTGATTTTCGGCCTGTTCGCCTCGACCATGTTTACCTTGCTGGTAATCCCGGTGACCTATTATGCGTTGTACCGGAAGCAGCATGAGGGGGCGGGAGGGTGATGGGTTAAGCTTCTCCGAAAAGGAAGCGCAAAATCTCGAACACAGAGGAACTGCTCGAAAGAATCACGACAAATCCCAACGTTATGGTTGGCAAACCCACTATCCGAGGCATGAGAATCACCGTTGAGCAGATACTCCGGGCGCTTTCGAGCGGGGTTTCAGAGCAGGAGCTGTTTGACGAGTACCCTGAGCTCGAGAAAGCGGATTTACAGGCGGTGTTTGCCTATGCGACCAGGTTGGTTGTTTGATGTCTTTCAGATAAACCCTCATGATCGGGGCTGGCCCGCGATCACCCATGGGCATGAAAATGGCTTTTCAGACCTTGATCATCCTCATTAACCTCCGTAAGCTAACCCGGAGCAACGCCCAAGGGCAGCCCGGGTATTCGGCCC
>CAYNGG010000336.1:0-4860 GCA_964396575.1 uncultured Desulfobacteraceae bacterium
GCCGTGCTTGAATTGTACTCGCCCGATGGGACCGAGGTGGAATTCGTGACCGGCTCAGGGCCAACCCAGGCGCTGGTTACACTCCATCAATCCGATGTCCGTCCATTGGGCGACGGCGAAATCTTGACAGCGAGATCCGTTGCGGCGGCTTATGTCGATACCGGTGCCAAAGCATTTCTCCCCCACCGCCAAAGCTTCCCCCATGCCTGACACCCCACATTCCCTCCGCACCGGCTTCTTTGCCCGCCACGAGACCTTCCGCCCCCGGTACGGCTGGCTCAAGAAGGGCTACGACGGGATCGCGGGGTTTGGCGGGGTCAACGGCCGGCCCGGTTTTCCCGGCGACGATAGAATCTTTGACCGGCCGGACGCCATCGAGATCCTCGGCGTGGGCAAGAACATGGTCCGGTCCATCCGGTTCTGGTGCGCCGCCTTCCACCTGATCGCTCCGGCCGACGACCCCGGGTCCGTCCGGATCAGCGGCCCCATGACGACCACCCCCTTCGGCGATGCCCTCCTGGCCGACGGCGGCTGGGACCCTTATCTCGAGGACCCCGCCAGCCTCTGGCTCCTCCACTGGCGGCTCTTCGTCCCTCCGGTGGTGGCCCCGGCCTGGTCCATCGCGGTGAGCCAGGCGGCTCCTGGCGGGTTTTCCGCATCCGACCTCGCCCGGACCATCCGGAATGCGGTCGCCGAGATCCCCGAGCACGGCCGGATCTCCGCTTCCTCCTTTGAAAAGGACGCTTCCTGCTTCATCCGGATGTATGCCCCGCCCCGGGACGGACGGGACGACGAAATCGAGTGCCCGTTTACTCACCTCGACTTTCTGATCCCCGCCGAGCCCAAGGGCTGCTTCCGGTTCAACCCGGCCGACAAGCCCGACCTCCCCGACGCGATCTTTTTGGCCGCCTGTCTTGACGTCGCCCGGTATCGGAGCGCCCGGACCCTCTCCCTCGGGACCCTGGCCTACGACTGGAACAGCCCCGGCCGCGCCTTCCAGCTCTCCGAGACCGACATCGGCAACCGGTTGGAACGGGCCACCGCCGGCGTGGATGGCGCCGTCTTCACCGAATCCTACGGCAACCGCCAGCTTCAGCTCGAAGCCGACCCGGCCGGGCTCCGAGCCTCGGTCCTGGCCGACTACTACGGCCGGAGGGCGGCACCATGAGGCTTTCCGACCTGGTCCGCCCCGACTCCCGGATCGCCCGGTCAGTCAACCTCGAACGGGACCTCGGGGACCCCTCGACCCTCGACCGGTACATCCTGACCGGCAAGGGCCTCGAGATCATCCACCGCCTGACCGCCGGCCTCGACGGCGATCCGGTCACCGCCTGGTCCCTCACCGGCCCTTACGGCATGGGGAAATCGGCCTTTGTCCACTTTCTCCTCTCCCTTTGCGGCCACCCAACCCGTGAGGCCGCCACCACCGGGGCCGCCCGCCGGACCCTGAAACAGACCGACCCCGGCCTGGCCGATGCCCTCCTGGCCGCCATGAAAGCCCGCCGGATCAAGTCCAAGGGCTTTTTCCGGGTCCCGGCCACCGCCGCTTTCGAGCCCATCAACCGGACTTTGGCCCGAGCCCTGGCCCGAGCGGTCCGGTCCGAGGCCAATGCCGACCCCGACAACGCGGACCTCGCGGCCCTCGACGCCGCCCTCGCCGAGCTTCAAAATACTGACCCCATCGATTCCACCCGCCTGGTGGCCCTGTTTCAGGAAGCCGGGCGGATTCACCGGTCTCCGGTGGCCGTGGTGGTCGATGAGCTGGGCAAAAGCCTCGAATACCTCGCCCGGCACCCGGACAGCGGGGACCTCTTCATCCTCCAAACCCTGGCGGAAACCGACGGGATCTTCATCTGGGTCTGTCTCCACCAGGCTTTCGAAGCCTACGCCGCCGGCCTGAGCCACCTTCAGCGCCAGGAATGGGGCAAGGTCCAGGGCCGGTTCGAGGACATCCCCTTTGTCGAGCCCCGCCGCCGGATGCGGGCCTTTATCGCCGAAACCCTCGTCCGGACCGACCCTTCCCCGGCGGCCGACCGGGCGGTCCGCAACTGGGCCGACCACTTCCTCGCCGAGGCCCGCCGGCTCGACGTAAAAGAGATGGCCGACCTCGACGCCGATGCCATGGCGGCCGGCTTTCCCCTCCACCCCCTGACCGCCGTCCTCCTTCCCGAGCTCTGCGTCCGGTTCGCTCAGAACGACCGGACCCTCTTTGCCTTTCTCTGCGGGGGCGAGCCCCACGCCCTCCCCGCGTTTCTGGCCGACCGGACCCTCGACGACGCCACCTTCGGCCCGGACCGGCTCTACGATTACTTCCTCGGCGCCGCCCCCGCGTTGGCCCTGAGTCATCCCGGCGCCGGCCGGTGGCTCGAGATCCACGAGATGATCCAGGGGGCCCGCCGCCTCCCCGGACCCCAGCGGCGCCTCCTCAAAATCATCGGCCTGTTGAACCTGATCTCCGGCCCGTCGGGCTTCCGGGCTTCCCGAAACCTCCTGACATTCGCGGTCTCCCGTCCCGGCCGGGACGCCGATGCCGACCTGGCCGCCGCCCTGAACCCGCTCACGGAGGCCGGTGCTCTGATCTACCGGGAATACGCCGACGAATTCCGGCTCTGGGAGGGCACCGACATCGACATCCCGGCGGCCATCGACGCCCACAAACCCGCGATGGCGGCCCGACCCCTCGAGACGCTCCTGGAAACCGCCGCCCCCCTCCTGCCGCTCACCGCCTCCCGCCATTCCTACCACACCGGGACCCTCCGCCG
Source organism: uncultured Desulfobacteraceae bacterium (assembly GCA_964396575.1). GTDB lineage: Bacteria > Desulfobacterota > Desulfobacteria > Desulfobacterales > JAABSP01 > CAYNGG01. The sequence continues at coordinate 2,763 of CAYNGG010000336.1, forward strand.
GTTCCGGCGCCGGTGGTCGGCGGTCGATGATCTCTCCGACGCGGTGGCCGCCTTCGCCGACGACCCGGCCGACGGGCTTATCCTCTACACCTTCGGCTCCGAAGCCCCGCCCCCGGCCTTTCCCCAAACCGCCGCCGATGGCCGGCCCGTCCTGGTGGCCTACGCCCAAGAAGCCGACCGGCTCCGGGAGCGGGCCATGGAAGCCGCCGCCGCCGAGGCCATTCGGACCGACCTCCCCGAGCTGGCCCGGGACGGGGTGGCCCGCCGGGAAGCCCGGCACCGGGCCGAATCCGCCCAAACCCGCCTGAAATCCTTTCTCACCGACCTCTACGCCCCCGGCAACCCCGGAGTGGTCTGGCAACACGGCGACCGGCAATTCCACCCGGCATCCGTCCGGGACCTCTCGAGCCTCCTCTCCCGGCTCTGCGACGAGACCTTTGCGGACTGCCCCGTCATCCGCAACGAGCTGATCAACCGGCCCCGGCTCACATCGGCCGCGGCCCGGGCCCGGCGGGAGCTGGTGGAGGCCATGCTCGAAGGCGAATCCCACGAGACCCTCGGGCTCACCGGGACCGGACCCGAGGTCGCCATCTACCGGACTCTCCTCCTGGCCGAAAACCTCCACGCCCCGGACCCGGACCGCCGATGGCGGTTCATCCCCCCCGAGGCCGACTCGACCTTCGCCCCGGCCTGGTCGGCCATCGAATCGATGATGGCCGACGCCGGCGATCAACCGGTCCCCGTGCCCGAAATCATCAACCGGCTCCGGAAGCCGCCCATCGGCATGAAAGACGGCCCCATCCCCGTCCTGATCTGCCTCTACCTCCTCGTCCGGTCCGAGTCCGCCGCCCTCTTCCAGGAAGGCGCCTTTCTCCCCTTTCTCGGCCCCGAGGACCTCGAGCTGATGCTCAAGCGGCCGGAATACTTCGCCATCCGCCGGTTTTCTCCCATGGGACTCCAGCGGCGGGTCTTCCAGGTGTACACCGATCTCCTCGGGTCGGCCGGGATCGCCCCCGAATCGACCACCCGGAACACCGCCATGGTCAACATCGTCGGCCCCTTAGTCCAGTTCGCCGGGAACCTCCCCCGCTACGTCCGCCAGACCGGGACCCTCAGCCGGGAAGCCCGAACCGTCCTCCAGCGGCTCCTAAACGCCCGGGACCCCATCGATCTCCTCTTTGTCGAGCTCCCCGAAGCCGTGGGCGTCCCCGCCTTTCCCGCCGACGAGCCGGTGACCGATGCGGCCGTGGAACGGTTCCAGAGCCGGTTGCGGGACGCGGTCGCCGACCTGGCCCGGGCCCACGGCAAACTGATCGACCGGATCGGCCTGGTGGTCCGGGAAGCCTTCAGCGCCGCTGATGGAGACATCTCCGCCCTCCGGGTCACGCTCCAAAAGCGGGCCACGGCCCTGACGCCCGCCTGCGCCGACGACCGGCTCAAACCCCTGGTCGCGACCCTGGCCCGGAACGCCGGGGATGACTCCGATTGGCTGGTCTCGGTGGCCACGGTCGCCCGGCAAGTCCCGGTGGATTCCTGGCGGGACCGGGATCTGTCGGCCTTTACCACCCGAATTTACGACCTCAGCCGCCGGTTTCAGACCATGGAACGACTGATGGCCGAGGCCGACGGACGACCGCCCGAGGACCGGGACGGCAAGAAAGCCCGCCTGATCTCGGTGGCCCAACCCGACGGCCGGATGGACAGCGAGATCATCTGGACCGACCCGGAGGCCGACAAGCGGATGAAAGCGGAAATGGATCGACTAATCCGGGAAAAGAACCCCGACCAGCTTAAATCGCTCCTGGTGATGCTCGGGGAGCACCTCCTGGGGGAGCGGTCCGATGAATGAGATACCGGGGCAACGCCAATGGCGTTTAAACCACGAATTACACGAATACCCCACATGAGCGGGCGGGCACCGCGATCAACCACGGACATCAAAGAGGATTCCTTGGCCTTTAACACGCTTCGATTATCCCTAACCGGCTTTGAGCCGGTTTTGTGGGACTATCCTCGGAATTTATTCCGATGCCCCCCTGGGAGCGCGGGCGTCTCGCCCTGGCAGACCTGAAAACCCTGGCAGACCTGGAGGCCCCCC
>CAYNGG010000337.1:0-4855 GCA_964396575.1 uncultured Desulfobacteraceae bacterium
CCAAATTTTCACCGCCAAAAAGTGTAAACTACTTTTGGCAAATATGAAGGATGCCTGAAAATTTTACTTGATACAAACGTAATTCTTGACATCGCATTGGATCGGGAACCTTTTGCCGAGCATGCGGCGCTACTTTTTTAAGACCGCTCATGAACGGAACATCCAATGCTAAAGGTACCACCATGCCAACTATTTCAATGTTTTATGGAATAATAATTTACATGTATTACTTTGATAATAAAGAACATAAGGCGCCCCATGTCCATGCGAATTATGCTGACTACGATGCAGTTATTTCAATACCAGAAGGTGAAATTTTAAAGGGTGAAATGCCAAATAAGAAACTTAAACTGATAAAAGCATGGGTTGAAATCCACCAAGAAGATTTAATGGCTAACTGGAAATTGGCGGTTGAAGGTCAGCAACCATTTAAAATAAAGCCGTTGAGGTGAAAAATGTTAAAGGTAAAAAATGTTTTTGCAAATAATGATTATACGTTATTTGTTGAATTGTCTGATGGACGATCGGGAATATTTGATGTTAAACCCTATCTTGAGAAAGGTGTGTTTAAACAATTAAAAGATAAAAATTATTTTAAACAAGTAAAACCTTTCTTTTGCGGTATCGCATGGCCTAATGAACAAGACTTAAGTGCTGATACAATTGCTTACGAATTAAAACAAATGAAATCACATAACAAATCAGTCAATCAGACCTGAAAAGCTTCGTTTCAATCCACTTTTAGGCCGGTTACTTGGTCTTTATGCTGAGTTTTCTCCATCCCCGTCCCCGGCTTCCCCATCCGGCGGCAGTGACTGGTAGAGCCGCCAGGCCATGAGCCCTAAGAGGGCCACGCCGCTGATGAGGACGCCCCAGAGGAGCCAGGTTTTCCAGGGGAACGGTTGAGGGGGCGGTTGGCGGGCCGCCGGCCCGCTCAGGGTCACCGGCTCGAATTCGGTGATCGGGGTCGGGGTCACGGCTTCATCAACTGCCCCGAGCAGCCGGGGCAAGGCCCGATCGGGGGCGCCGGCCCGGCCGCTCCCGTAGGCGAGGGTGAAAGGTCCTTCGCCTTCGGCCAGAAAGACCAGCCGGTGCGGCCGCCAGCCCAGGGTCAGGGTCGGCGGGCCGCCTGGCACTGTTTTCGATTCGGTTTCGAGCTCGAAAAACCGATCGCTTGTCGTCGGGATGACAATGGGCTCGCTTTCCAGGACCGCCGCTCCCTCGCCCGTCTCTAAGCGATAAATGATCCCCTTCCACCGGACCCGCCAGGGCCGGTCCCCCGCCGGCCGGGACCGGACCGTTCCCTCGATCAGGCTGTTGGACCGCTCCGGGCGGAACCTGAGCCGGTCGGCGGGAAAATATCCGCCCGTGTGGTAGCTCACCACCCCATCCGCGGCTTCCGAAATCCGGCCCGTACACCGGGTCCAGCGCCTTTCGGCCTCGCCTCCGGCCGGGTCGAAGACGGCGTGGACCGAGGTGATCCGGGCCGTCTCGGAGGGCCAGGTCAACCGGAGATACGGGTGCGGGGCGGCGGTCGGTAAGGGGATGTGATGGCGGGAGAGCCGATGCCCGTCGTAGCGCATCTCCGCCAGGGTGGCGTCCCGGACCAGGACGTCCCAGTTGCTCAGATCGTGGGAGCCGGATACCCGGACGCCGATGACAAAGCCCTCGCCGCCGCCTGACCAGTCAATCTCCAGACCGGCCAGGTCGGCTTTGGGGTCCAGGACGCCGGCGTCCACCAGGTAGGCCCCGGCCGGGCTCCGATCCGCCGGTGCGGCCGTTTCGATCCGGACCAGGGCGCCGGATGCCCGCGTCCGGAATTGGAGCTCAAGTCCGCCATCCGATGAGTCCCCGCCCGGTCGGTCGATTGGAAAGACGGGCAGCGGCACCGGGTCCGGACGCGACGGAGACGGCGCCTCGGGCGCTATCAGGGCATGGGGGACCGGCTCGCCGTCGGCGTTGAAAACCCGAATGTCGGCGGCATCCGGACGGGTGATCCCCCGATAGACGGCTTCGGGCGGCTCGATCCGGTAGATGGGAGCGGTCCGGTCCGGCTTGAGGATCAACCCCTCGGCGAAATCCGCCGGACGGAGCGGGTCGGCCTGGCAGATACTCGCGGTCAGGACGAGCAACAGGATGTAAACGGATTTCATGAGGGCTCCTCGGGCGAAGATGACCGCCGGCGGGGCGGCAGCGGCGAGACGTAGCCGATCACCAGCATCAGCCCGCCCACCGCCAGAAAAGAGATAATCCGGGAAACGGTGCCGGTCCCGGCCAGGTCCACAAGGAAGAGCTTGACCACCACCAGGGCCATGAGGCCGGCCCCGGCGAGCCAGACCGATCGCCAACCCCGTCGGTTGGCGGCCGCCACGGCGCCCAGCGCCATCAGGCTCCAGAGGATCGAGGTCCCGGCCTGAAACGAGGTGGCGTCAAAAAGGGCCTCGGCCGTGTAGGGAATCGCGCCGTAAACGTGGACCGCTCGGGCCAGGGCCGCGGTGAGTGCGACCAGGGCCGCGCCGGCCACGCCAGCGGCGACGACGGACCGGCTTTCGGGGGAAAGTCCGCTGTCGTCAGCCCGTGCCCGACCCATGAGCCAGAAGGCGATTGCGGCCAGGGCAATGAACGCCGTGAGATCCAGCGGATTGACCAGGGGCCGGTAAGGCAGGGGAGCGGGGTTTCCCGCCTGGGCCGCACTCATCGCGATCCAGCCGATCAGATAGACGGAGAGCCCGAGGCCGGCGGTCCCGAAATAGGCCCTCGGGTGTTGCCGGACCGGCCACCGGAGCCGGGAGCCGATTCCGGTCAGGGTCAGCAGGGTCAACGCGGGCACCAGGCCCCAAGCCGCCATCCGCCAGGTCTGAGCACCGCCGGCGAGCTGGTCCGCGCCCCAGGCGACTTCCAGGGCCAGCATCCCGGCGGCGGCCCAGAGGGTCACCGGGTGGAGCAGCCGGGAGATCCGGTCTGACCAGGTCGGCTGGAGCCGATGGAGCAGGGCGTACTGGACGACAGCCGCCGCCGGCCAGGCCAGAATCCCCCAGCCGGTCAGGAGATGGCCCGCGTCCGCTTCCTTCACGACCGCCAATAGGACCAGCGCCGGTAGGAGACCGACCGGCGGGACCGCCAGAGCGGGCCATTTCAGCGGGGCGGCCAGCCATCCCAGCCCCCCGGCCGAGACCGTTAAGAACAGGGCCGCGGCGTCGGCTCGGTGAGGCATGGGAAGCCGGCGGTCGATCTCGCGAATGCCCATAGCCAGCCACCAGAGCGTGGCCCAGGCCAACAGCGGTGCCGGACCGTATCGCTCCCACCGCCGGAGGATGGACCGGTTACGGTTCAGATACCATCCCGAAAACCCGCCGGACAGGCTGATCAGGGCCATGGCAAGCCAGAGTCCGTCTCCGCCCCCGGATTCCAGCCGGACCAGCGGCAGGTCCACAAACAGTGCCGCGCCCGCGCAGAGCTGCAGAAAAACGCCGAAGAGACGGGGTAGGAGCCGGTCCTGACGACAGCCGACCCAGACCAGCGCGGCCCCTTCCACCGCCCAGGCCGATCCGGTCCACCGGCCCGACAGGGCCAGCGGAATCGCCAGGCTGGCAAAGACGACCCCCATGGCCAGAAAGGCCTCGGTCAACCGGCGCATCCCCGGCGACAGCCGTTTCCAGAGGGTGGAAGCCAGACCGATGTAAACGCCCCCGAGGGTCAGGGCGCTGACGGCCAGCCCGTACTCGAAGCGGTGGACCATGGCCGCCTGGAGCCCAAAAGCGGCCAGCGGAACGCCGAAAACCAGGGATCCATCGACATAGCCTTTGAGCTTAGGGGGCTGGCGGGACGCAAAGAGGATCGCCACCAGGATGTACATCAGGGTAAAGAGAATAAGGAAGGGCTCGACCGTGGCGAAGTGCTCCGGCCGGTAGTATTTCGCGCCCCAGACCGTGCCGATGCCGAAGGTGAAAAGCGCCCCGAGGAGGTTCAGGGGGCGCCAGGCCCGGTACCAGGCAATCCCGAAGATCCCGGCGTTGAGGAGCGCGTAGTAGGCGAACAGGACCACGTGGCTGCCCCCGCCCGAGGATGTCAGGACCGGCGCCAGAAACCCGCCCGCCGCGCCGAAGGCGGCCAGTCCGGCCGCGTTCTGGAGCACGGCCAGGGCGCCCGAAAGCGCCACCAGGGCCACCATGAGGCCAAAGGCCAGGGACAGCGGGATGAGGCCGTACAAACGGGCGGCGGCGAAGAGGGTCAGGTAGAGGACGCCCACGGCCCCGCCCTGGATGAGTCGAGCGAAATCCGGGCGCCGATGCCGGAGACGCCATCCCAGGCCCAGGAGCGCGATGCCGGCGGCTCCGGCCGCGGCCAGGCGGAGCTCGATGGGAAACATCCGATGGTCGGCCGCGTATTTCACCAGAAAGGCCACCCCGAAAAAGAGCACGACGAGGCCGACCCGGACCATGGGATTGCCGCCAATCAAAAATCGGTGAACCCTGGCGGCAATGGGCCGGCCCGGCTCCGGTTCCTCCCGGTCGGGAAGTGGCGGCGGCGGTGTCTCGACTGGTGCCCGAACCGGTGGGGGCTGATCCTGCTTTGAATCCGTCTCGGGCGGCGGAGAAGGGGCCGCCGGCGCGGATTCCGCCGGGGCTTCATCGGTCTCCGGAGTCGAGGGTGAACGGGCTTGGATTTCCCGCTCGAGCCGCCGGACCCGGCGTTTGAGATCCACCGTCCAGCCGGCCAGGAGTCCGACGGCCAGCCCCAGGAGCGCCGGCAGCTCGTTGAAAAGCCCGCCGCAGAGCAGGCCCACAATGGCCAGCGAAATGATCACGCCCAACCGCTTTGCCCTCCGCCCCGCTGTTTCATCCACCGCATCCAA
>CAYNGG010000338.1:0-4838 GCA_964396575.1 uncultured Desulfobacteraceae bacterium
TAGGGAGGGCCTCTATCCCGCCCCCGTCGCGGGGCGAAACGTCCATATCAGGAGGAACAATGAGCCAGTACTACCTGCTGCAGGATACCAAGAAATGTATTCGCTGCCGAACCTGCGAGATCCAGTGTAAAAGCCACAAGAATCTGCCGGTCGGGCCCAACCTCTGCCAGATCGTCGAGGTGGGTCCGAAATTCGTGGGGGGGCTACCCCGGGCGTCCTATATCTTCATGCCCTGTTTCCACTGTGAAAATCCCTGGTGCGTGCCGGCCTGCCCCACCGGCGCCATGCAGAAGCGGGCCAAGGACGGGATCGTCTTCGTGGACCAGAACCTCTGCGTGGGCTGCAAGAGCTGCATCGCCGCTTGTCCCTGGGGGGCGCCCCAGTGGAACCCGGAGACGGGAAAGGTGATCAAGTGCGACTACTGCATGGACCGGATTGACCAGGGGCTCAAGCCCGCCTGCGTCACCGTCTGCACCACCCACTGTCTCCATTTCGGCAGCGTGGATGAGATGACCCAGATCCGGCGGGAGCGCCATGCCCGGAGCGTGGCATCCCTCGAGCACAGCGCCCTGTAACCGACGGCCGGGGCCGCCGGCCCCGGCCATCCACCCATCGCGAGGCACCCCATGACCCAACACCGATGTCCGGTTCACCGGACGATCCAGCAGTTGGACGAGACCATCCGGTCCGGCGTCCTGACCCATCCGCCGGACCGCCGCATCGCCGAGGAGATCCTGGATCTCTTAAACGATATCGCCTGGGGCCGGGCCGGCGAGGACCACCTTCCGGCCCTGGCCGACCTGGCCAACGAGCTGTCGGAAGCCGGCCGGCAGCCGGCGGCCGAAGCCGGGACGACCGTCCGGACCGCCCTGACCGAGCACCAGGAAGTCTTCAACAGCCACGTTGAAACCCACAACTGCGCCACCGGCGACTGTGTCCGCCTGGCCCCGGCCCCCTGCCAGACCGCGTGCCCGGCCGGAATCGACGTCCCCACCTATGTCACCCTCATCGGCATGGGCCGGGACGCCGAGGCCATCGAGGTCATCCGCCGGGACAACCCCTTTCCCTGGGTCTGCGGCCTCGTCTGCACCCGGCCCTGTGAATACATGTGCGTCCGGGCCCGGATGGACACCCCCATTTCCATCAAATTCATGAAGGCCTTCGCCTCTGAGCGGGCCCTTTCCCAGCGGGAGTACAAAAACCCGGAAAAGGCCGAGGACAAAGGCAAGAAGGTCTGCGTAATCGGGGCCGGCCCCGGCGGGATGAGCGCGGCCTACTACCTGGCCCTCAAGGGCTACGGCGTGACCGTCATCGAGGCACTCCCCATGGCCGGGGGGATGATGATGATCGGCATCCCCCGGTACCGGCTTCCCCGTGAGGTCATCGACCGGGAAGTCGAGATGATCCGGTCTTTGGGCGTCGAGCTCCGTTTCAACACCCGGTTCGGCCAGGACGTCACCCTCGATTCCCTCAAGGCCGAGGGGTTCGACGCCTTCTTCTTCGCCATCGGGGCTCACAAGACCTTTCAAATGAACATCCCCGGCGAGGACGACTACCCCGAGGTCCACCCATCCATCGACTTTCTCCGGGCGGTGGCCCTGGGAGACCGCCGGCTGCCCGGCAAGCGGGTCATTGTCATCGGCGGCGGGAACGTGGCCATCGACGCGGCCCGGACCTGTCTCCGTCTGGGCAGCGAAGAGGTGACCATCGCCTACCGCCGGACCCGGGCCGAGATGCCGGCCGACGTCGAGGAGGTCGAGCAGGCCGAGGAAGAGGGCGTCCGGTTCTCTTTTCTCACCGTCCCGATGAAGGTGGTCGGCGAGGACGGGCACGTCGCCGGCCTCGAGTGCCTCCGGGCGGAGCTGGTCAAGCGCGAGGGGTCCGACCGGATGTCGCCCCGGCCCATCGAGGGCTCCGAGCACGTCATGGAGGCCGACGCGGTGATCGTGGCCATCGGCCAGCGGGTGGACGTGGACTGCATGACCGAGGGCCTCTGCGACCTCAAGTGGACCCGCCGGTCCACCTTCGACGTCAACATGGTCAGCATGGAGACTTCGGAGCCGGGGGTCTTCGCGGCCGGAGACGCGGTAACCGGGCCGGCCACGGTGGTGGAAGCCATCGGCGGCGGGAAACGGGCCGCCGAGGCCATCGACCGGTACCTCTCGGGCATCCCTCAGCCCAACATGCCGCCGGTCCCGGTCCGCCGGGGCCGGACCCCGGTCCTCGAGGTTCCGGCCAGCACCAAGATGGCCCTCAAGCGGCCGGAGATGCCGCTGCTCAACATCGACCGCCGGCGGACCACCTTCCAGCAGGTCGAGCTGGGCTACACCGAAAACATGGCCCGGGAGGAGGCCCGCCGCTGTCTCCGGTGCGACATCTGCATGAGGTGCGGCAAGTGCGTCGAGATCTGCCGGGACAAGATGGGCGTGGACGCGCTCCAGTTCGGCCACCTCGATTTCGACCATCCGGTGGCCACCGACTTCCGGCACACCGAAAACGTCTGCATCCTCTGCGGGGCCTGCGCCACCAACTGCCCCAACGACGCCCTCCAGATCCACGACGTCGGGGACGAGCGGATTCTCTCCTTCTGCGGGACGATCTTAAACCGCCAGAAGGTGATCACCTGCACCGGTTGCGGCGCGGTGATGGGGCCGGCCAAGTACCTCGATTTCGTCCGGCGGCGGACCCAGGGCGTGGCGGTCTTGACAGGGGAGCGGAGCTTGTGCGAAAAGTGTGCCCGGGAGCAGGAGGCCAAAAAGCTCAATACCGAGGCGGCCACGTCCTGATCACCCCCCAACCCATTCGGGAGGATATATTCACTATGTTGCGCAGAGGACAAAAAGTCGAAATTTATCAGCGGTCAGAGGACGAAGGGTGGGCCGACTACATGGACGAGTACATCGGCCGGCACGGGATCATTACCGACCCGGACACCGCCATCAACGACCCGGACGCCTTAGTGGAGGTGAGCATCGACGGCAAGGGAACCCACCGTCTCCCCCAGGACAGCCTCCGGCTGCTGGAGGACTGATCCGGTGAGCGCGCCAATGGATCGAACGGAACCGTCCCCCGTGGAAATCGAAATCGACGGCGCGGCTCACGAGGCCGAGGCGGGCGAGTCCCTCCTGCCGGCCCTCCGCCGCGCCGGAAAGAAAATCCCCGCCCTCTGCTATCACCCGGCCCTCCACAAGCCCATCGGCGTCTGCCGGCTCTGCATGGTCTCCGTCCAGACCGAGGCGGGAGCGGAGCCCAAGCTCCGCCGGGCCTGTATTACCAAGGTCCGGGCCGGGATGGCGGTGGTCACCGACAGCGACGCGATCCGGACCGCCCGGAGCAAGGCCATGAACGGGCTCCTGGCCTACGCCCCCCAGTCCGCAACCCTCGCCCGGATGGCCCGGGACTTCGGCCTCGACACCAACCCGCTGCCCGACGGCTGTATCCGCTGCCACCTCTGTTACCGGGTCTGCGGGGAGATCGTGGGGGCATCGGCTTTGAAGCTCGAGCATATCGAAGGCCACGCCTTCATCGTCCCGGTGCCGGGGAAATGCATCGGCTGCGGGACCTGCGCCAACGTCTGCCCCACCGATGCCATCACGGTGGAAGACCACGAAAATGTTCGGACCGTCCGGATTCGTGACGAGATCATCGGACAGCATCCCCTGGAACGGTGCGAAGGGTGCGGCCGGTATTTCGCCACCCCGAAGTTCCTGGAGCACATCGACCATCGGACCTTGCCCCACCCGCACGTCAAGGAGCAACACCACTACTGTCCCACCTGCGCCAAGCTGATGTCCGACCGCATTAAAAGCGCCCGGAGCCACTGATTTCCAACCGGCTCCCGGCCGCCCGCACCCATTGACCTGAATCCGGGGCCGTTTACGTCGGCCCCGTCCCGCCCGAACCCGCGTTGCCGCCCGGCCACGCGGGCTCTTGCGTTAAACGGAATCGAAAGGAGTATCCATGAAGCATCATTTCATTTTTATCGTCTGTCTCGTTATTCTGCTCACCCTGCCCGCCGCCGGAACCGCTCGGGAAGTCACCCTGGCTTCCGTGGACTGGAAGCCTTACGCCGCCCGGGACCTGCCCAACTACGGATTTACCGCCGAGATTATCGCCGCCGCCTTCGACCGGGCCGGCCACACCGCCCGGTTTGAATTCTACCCCTGGAAACGGGCCATGATGGTGGTCCGCCACGGGGAAACCGATGCCCTGTTTTCCGCGTACCCCTCCGACGAGCGGGCCCGGACCTACGCCCTCTCGGCACCCTACGCCCACAGCCCCCTGGTCCTCTGCGCGGTGAAGGGCAACAACATCGAGTACACCACGCTCCGGGACCTCGCCCCCTATCGGCTCGGGGTGGTTGACGGATACGTCAACACCCCGGAATTCGATGCCGCCGATTACCTCAAAAAGGATCCGGTCACATCGGATCAGCTCAACCTGAAAAAGCTCATCCGGGGACGGCTCGACGCGGTGGTCATCGACAAGTACGTGGCCATCCACATCTTCAAAAACGACCCGGCCGTCGATGGCGACCTGAGCACCATCTACTTCGTCTCCCCGCCTCTGGCCACCCGCCCGCTCCATGTGATGTTCTCCCGGGCCATCCCCGACCATGAGGTCATCCTTGACGATTTCAATCGCGGTTTAGAGGCCGTCGAGGCCGATGGGACCATCGACGAGATTTTGCGTCGGCACGGGTTTTTGAATCCATAGGGGAGGGAAAGAGACTCACACCGGAAAGAATTCACAGGCTGACGCCATTTAAATGGTGGTCCGAAGCCGGCGTCTGATCCAGTAGTTGATGGTTGGGATGATCCAAATCCAAATCGAAATCG
>CAYNGG010000339.1:0-4834 GCA_964396575.1 uncultured Desulfobacteraceae bacterium
CCATCCCCTCCTCCACCATCGATGCCAGATACCCATCAAAGAAAATCTGTACCACCTCCCACCTCCGTCCCCCGTACTCCAAAACCAGCCGCTCCGGACCCGGCACGCGGCGGACGAGACACCGGGAGAGATCGACAATCCCCTTCCCCGCCGCCTTGAGTACCGCCTCCTTAGCGGTCCAGAACCGGAAGAAGAGGTGGACCGGGTCTTCTTCCGAAAGGGCCCACTCCGCCGGACTCCCCACCCTGGCGTGCATCCCATCCCGGACCGGGCGGATCTCCTCGATGTCCAGGCCGATGGGGACCGGCGCCACCACCCCGCCCACGTAGGCCGGCTTGTGGGTCACCGACCAGTGAAAACCGTTTGAAGGCAGGGGGGCGCCGTTCTCCGCCTTGTCCAGCCGGTCCAACCGGACCCCGGTTTTCTCCGCCGATGCCGCCAGGGCCTTGCGGGCATACTGGCTCAAAAATGCTGCCTGGTTCCGGCGGTCGAGTCTATCCGCCGATTCGGGGACCCGGAGGATCACCGGATGGACCGTCTCATCCACTCTCAGCTTCATCCGGTTTTTTGAGGATAATCCGACAATCGGCGACGGTGGCCCCTTTCCCCTTTTCGTGGAGCAGGAGCGGGTTGATGTCCATCTCGTGGATCTCGGGGTGATCCATGGCCATGTCGGAGAGGCTGACCATCAGCCTTTCGAGGGTCTCGGTGTCGGCCGGGGGTCGGCCCCGAAAGCCGGTGAAGAGCTTGTAGCCCTTGATGCTCCGGATCATCCGCCGGGCCTCGTTGCGCTTGATGGGGGCCAGCCGGAAAGCCACATCCTGGAAGACCTCCACGAACACGCCCCCGTAGCCGAACATCAAAAGCGGCCCGAAGACCGGGTATCGAGTGCAGCCGAGGATCACCTCGTCGCCCGACGGAGCCATTTTCTGAACCAGAACGCCGTCGATGACCGCGTCTTCCCGGAAGGCCCGGGCACTTTCCACGATCTCGGAATAGGCCCGCCGCACGGTCTCTTCGTCTTCGAGGCCGACCCGGACCCCGTTGGCATCCGACTTGTGGAGGATCTGGCCGGAGGAGATCTTCATGACCACCGGATAGCCGATCCGGGCGGCGATTTCGGCGGCTTCGTCCGGCGACGTGGCCAGCTCGGTGGGCAGGACCGAAAAGCCGTAGCTCTCCAGAACCCGGTTGCCTTCCAGCTCGCCCAGGTGGGTTTGACCCCGATCCAGGCAGTCCCGGATCACCCCGGCGGCCCGGTCCCGGTCGTGGGAGAGATCGAGCTGAGCCAGGTGCTGGCGGTTGAGCCACTGGGCGTATCGATAGAGGGCGCCAAAGGCCTTGGCCGCCTGCTCGGGAAACCGATAGACCGGGTAGCCCCGGGCCTGGAGGTATTTCACGCCGGGGGAGACATCGACGATCCCCATGAAGCAGCAAAGGATCGGCTTGTGAGTCCGGCTGGCCACCCGTACAATGGCTTCGGCAGTGGCCAGGGCGTTGGTCATCGACTGGGGGGTGAGGATCACCAGGGCCCCGTCCACGCCCCCGTCGCGGATCACCGCGGCCAGGGCGTTTTCGTACCGGTCCGGGGAGGCATCGCCGATGACGTCCACCGGGTTGTTGAGGTTGGCGGTGTCCGGAAGATGGCTGTCGAGGACCTCGATGGTCTCGTCGTCAAAGCGGGCCAGTTGAAGCCCGGAGGAGACGGTCATGTCCGTGGCCACGATCCCGGGGCCGCCGGCATTGGTGACAATGGCCACCCGGTTGCCGGTGGGGATTTTCCGCCGGACCTTGCCCAGCGGGCTTTCGGTCTTGGTGGCAAAGGCGCTGGCGAAATCGAAGAGCTCGTTGATGGAAGCCACCCGGATGATCCCCGACTGGAGGAAAATCGAGTCATAGACCGCCTCGGAGCCGGCCAGGGCTCCGGTGTGGGAGGCGGCGGCCGAGGCCCCGGCGGCGGTCCGGCCCGACTTGATGGCCAGGATCGGCGTGGGGCGGCTCCCCGAAGTGATCTCCTTGACCGCCTCGATAAATTCCGGGCCCCGGCGGAGCTCCTCGAGGTAAATCATGATCACCTTCGTGTCGGTGTCCTCGTGGAAGTACCGGAGGAGATCCAGCTCGTCCACGTCGGCCTTGTTGCCGATGGAGATGAACTTGGAAAAGCCGAACTCCCGGTCGGCGGCGAAGTCGAGCACCGCCGTGCAGAGGGCTCCGCTCTGGGAGATAAACGAGATGTTGCCCGGGTCGGGCATCCGGGCGGAAAAGGAGGCGTTGAGCCGGACGTCGGCCATGGGGTTGATCACCCCCAGGCAGTTGGGGCCCACCACCCGGACTCCGGCCTCCCGGCAGATGGCGATGATCCGGTCTTCCATCTCCCGACCGTGAGCCCCCACTTCCCGGAAACCGGCCGAGACGATCACCACGCCCTTAACCCCCTTTTCCACCGCCTCCTCGACGGCGCTAAGGGCCGGCTCCGGCGGGAGGATGATCATGGCCAGGTCGATGGGATCGGGAATCTCCCGGACCGACGGATAGGCCCGGACGCTTAATATGGCCCGGGCCCCTGGGTTGACCGGATAGAGCACGCCCTTGTAGCCGCCCCGGAGCACATTGGCGAAAATATCATGGCCCACCTTCCCCGGCGTGGTGGATGCTCCGACCACCGCGACCGATTCGGGAGAAAATATGGCATCAAGCTTGTCCATTGCTTAACCTCGCTTTCGTATAGGTAAACTGTGAAAGAACCAATCAGCTCAGCCGATGTCGTCAATCCGGCGTGACAATCACTCGGGCTTGTTGATGAGCATCGACGATTTCCTCTAAGGCATGGTACATCCTTCGGAATGATCGAGATCGTGCTTTGGCGATACTGAAATCAATGCGTCCCGTGTAGGCGGCTTGATGCCGGGTTTGACGATACCCCGCTGCTTTTCGAAGCCAGCCCTTGGCATCCCGTTTGTCCTCCGGTGAACCGGGATAAGACTTCCCTTCAATGATGGTCTCGAGGCTGGCAAGAAACCACGACTCATATTCCCGTTTGGCGCAAACGACCGTAACCGTAAACGGCAGGGCTTCCATTTTCCGTTTACGGGCTGATATCTCGGCTGCCTTCTCTTTGGGGCAGTCATCGTCCATATCCAGCAGGATAAGCAACGCCCCACAGTCGCTCATCTTTTTATGATATCGGATAGCTCGCTCCAAATGATCGCCCCTGAAAAAGCGACCGTAGGCCATCCGGAATGGGTGGGTTTTCTCAGCGGGGAATAACCGCCAATATCCCAGATCGTGCGGAATTCGCCCAATGAGGACAACAACGGCCGGCTTTCCCCCGCCAGGCGGTGAATTCGCTTCCCCATGGCCTTCGACAATGGCGTATATTTTATTCCGTTGCCTCGCCATTTCCAATGAACAGAAGCTTAAAGCTGGATTTGCGCTGAATGCGGGTCCTGGCGCAACCCGTGTGCGCGGAGCAGCTCGCCGGGGGCAAACAGCCGTTCTCGGATCGTCTCTCGTTGACTCGATTCGATGGGGCCGACGGTAGTCAGGCCATCGGCTTTCTGGACAACCCGAATCGATTCCCCTTCACAAAGATCGAGAAGATCCGGGCTGTGAGTGGTCACAAGAATCTGGCCCCGCTCTCCGGCATTTTCGATTTCCTCCCACAACATCGGCAACAGTCCGGGATGAACGGTCAATTCCGGCTCTTCCAACGCTACCAGACTCGTCGGGCTTCCCTGGTAGAGCGCCACAAGAAGGCCGAGAATGCGCAGCGTCCCGTCGGACTCCTGGGTCAGATCGAACCGGGCATGATGTTGATGATCCATCCGTTGCAAGATTTGAGTTATCAGATAGCCGCCAACCCGGCTGACCTGAAGATCGATCACATTGGGCAGGATATGGGCGACGGCCGATTTCAGAGGTCCCATCAGGTCGGCTGATCGCTGTAACTCCCGGAGGGTCGAAGCGAAGTTTTCGCCATGCTCGTCCAACGGATACGGGTTCGTCGGCTTCTGTGGCGCTGACACCACACCGGGCAGAATATTATAAAATGAAAATCCGCTGATTTCCCGATAGATCTTCGAAAATGGAGGGTGGTCGGATATCAATGGGAGAACGGGCGACCGATCCGACAATGTGGGTTGAATGGTTTCTGGGTGATCGATCCACCGACCATTTCGGGTTTCAAAATGAACCCCGGCCCCGTTATCCCCTGCCTTCACGTCGCAGATCTCACCCTTGACCCGGTATTCATCCTTCCGCTCACTGCCCAAAGTAAGCGAATAAACGCCTTCAAACTCCTCGGTTCCGATTTCCAGGCTGATTTCTACGTCACCGCGTTTTCCTTTGGGAGACCACCGGCGAATGGCGCCCATGCCCCCCCTTTTAGCCACCGCGGCATCCAGCCCGTACCGGCATAGGTCCCGAAAAAAACGAAACACATCGACGAGGTTGCTTTTGCCGGAGCTGTTATGTCCCACAAACACGGTAATCGGCTCCAGCTCGACTTCGACGTCAGCCATGCCGCGATAGTTTTTGACCCAGATCTTCCTAACCATTCGCTCGGTTGCCCCTCGCTGAAAGTACCATCTCTCGGGCCTTACCCGCTTTCACCATACCCCACTCCCCGCCCTGTCGCAAGCTATCTCAGTCAGAAAGTCCAAATGATCGGGTCGGACACCGCGATCAGCCCCGGGAATGAAAATGTTTTCACAAAAAAGACACTTTCATTATTACTGTACATTTGCTCTCAAAGTGGCAGCGGCATCCCGGCGCTGAAATAAGTGAATCTGGCCCGGGAATTCGGGGAAATGAATCTCGCACGGGAGCTGCTTAA
>CAYNGG010000340.1:0-4828 GCA_964396575.1 uncultured Desulfobacteraceae bacterium
GCTGGGCCTGGACCGGATCTACCTCATCCTGTTCATCGAAGAGATCGACGACGACAACCGGAAGGTCCTGGAGGCCGTCCACGAAGACGACGCCACCGGGGTAAAGGTGGTGCCGATCTTCGTGGAGACCGGCAATCATCCGCCTCCGGCCGCCTGACCTGTCCGGCCGTCAGCGTCGGAGGTCCCCGAACCCGACACACCCGGTCATCCGGGCGTGTTTCCGGGAGCCGGGATAGTCCCGGCAGATCTCGGGCTTAACATCGTGAATCCGGCAGATCCATCGATCCGGGCCAGGGGGCGGCGCGGAGGCGAGCCACGGGCAGACCGGGGCGTATTGCCGGGTGCCCGGCACCATCCAGATGGCAAACCCGGTGATCCGCTCCCCTTTCCGGACGATCCCCACCCGCTCCAAAATGTCAGTCCGGCCCAACGCGATCCACTGGTCGTAGTCCGTTTCGGTCAGAGCGTCGTGGTAGTCGAGCCGTCGGCAGCAGCGGCCGCACTGCCGGCAGACAAAGGCTTCCATTCCGGTCTCGATCCAGATTCCGGGCTCCCCTGATTCCGGATCACGGCCAGGTTGGGCCGGGGCTTCGAAGACCCGTCCGCACCAGTCCGCCAGCGTCTCCGGATTCGGCGTGGCGATCTCCAGGGCTCCACGGAGCCGTTCTCCGAGCTCGTGGGGGCTGATGGCGGCCAGGGGGCGGCCGTTGCCGCTTGCCAGGAGCAGGTTATCGCTTCGGGGCGCCCGGCCCACCCGGACCTTCCGGCCGAGAAGCCGGGGAGCCAGGTCGATGAAGAGCTCGGTCTGAGGGGGATAGTGGCGAAAATCGATGCGGATGGCCGCCAGGGCCTCGGCAACAGTCAGAAAAACGCGGTCTGGATCGGTCATGTCGGCCTCTTCCGGAGTCCGGGGAATGGCCCGATGGGCGTTCCGGCGCGGCGCCCGGCCGATCGCCATCCGACATGGCCGGACCGGTCAGCCGGGCAAAAGCCTTCGGATTCGATCGTAGTCGAAGTCCTCGGCCAGGCGCTCCAGATAGTCGGCCAGGGGACGGTGGTAGGCCCCCATGTCCCGGATGACGGCTTCCACCTCCGCCATGTCGGCCCGGCGGGCGGCGGTGTCCAGCCGGCGGATCAGATCCTCGGGCACTTCGAGGAACGCCTCGGGGGTGATCTCCGCTCCATTGACGGCCGGAGAGGCGACCGACTCCGTTTCGACGGCATCGCCATGGACGTATTCCAACTGAAGATGGGTTTCGAGGATCGACAGGACCGCCGCTTCCCCGAAAGGCTTGACCAGGAGATCATGGCAGCCGGCCGCCAGAACCCGTTCCCGCTCCTCGGGAAGCCCGTTGACGGAGGTGGCCACGATAATCGGGGGATCATCCCCGGCCGACTCGGTCATCCCGGCGGCGATCTCGCACCCCCGGCCGCCGTCCATCTGGACATCGATCCAGACGAGATGGGGGTGAAACGACCGGGCCAGCTCCCGAAGCTCGTCGGCATCCGCCGCCTCCGCCACCTGAAAGCCGAGGGGCTCGTGGTATCGGGCCATCAAACGGCGGCTTTCCGGATGCTCGTCAGCCACGAGAATCCGACGCCGGGGCGAATCGACCACAAGTCCGATGACCCGCTTCCGGGGATAGCCGACGATCTCATCAGGGTCCGCGGGCGCGAACCGGATATTGAACCGAATCCGGGTTCCCCGGCCGGACGCGGGGGTCTCGACCCGGATCCGGCCCCCCATCATCCGGACGAGCTCGCGGCACAGAGGCAGCCCCAGGCCGGTCCCGGACTGGGAAAGCCGGCCGGCGCTCATCTGGACGAACGGCTCGAAAACCCCCGACATCTCCTCGGGGGGGATGCCGGGGCCGGTGTCGATGACCGCGAAGACCAGGCGGTTCGGCCGGCTATCGGGTCCGGCGGTCACGGTGATTCCGCCTCCGTTGCGCGGAGTGAATTTCACGGCGTTGTCCAGGAGGTAGATGAGGACCTGGCGGAGGCGGCCCCGGTCGGTTCGGACATACCGGGGCAGATCGGGGGCTCGGTCCACCCGGAGCGAAAGCCCTTTGTCCTCGGCCTGGAGCCGGTAGATCTCCTCGACGGTATCCAGAAGCGCCACCAGATCGAAGCTTTTTTCCTGAAGCCGGACCTTGCCGGATTCGATCCGGGAGAAGTCGAGGATGTCGTTGATGAGGGCCAGGAGGTTTTCCCCGCTCCGGCTGATGGTGGTCAGGTCCCGGGCCAGCTCCATCGGGGCCTGATGCGTCAGAAGCTGGGACAGGCCGATGATGGCGTGAAGCGGAGTTCGGAGCTCGTGGCTCATGTTGGCCAAAAGCTCGGTTTTGGCCCGGTTGGCCGCCTCGGCCTGGCCGGCCAGCTCCTCGCTCCGTTCTATGGCCTCCTCCAGCTCCCGGTTGGTCTCCTGGAGCTGCCGGGTCCGCTCGGCCACCCGGCGCTCGAGCTGAGCGTTGAGCCTGAGGATCTCGGATTCCCGCTTTTCGAGAGCCTCCTGATACCGGGTCAGGTCGGCGCTCATCTGGTTGGCCAGCCCGGCCAGGGCCTTGAGCTCCAGAAAGGAAAGGGCATCCGGGTCCATGGGCCGGTTCCGGCGGACCACGTTCCGGAAAAAGGCGTTGAAGCTCTCCAGCTCCCGGCGGAGCCGGCGGGAAAGAACGAAGGCGGACAGGATAGCCAGGCAAAATAGCAGGAGAATCAGGCTCAGGCTCAGGATGATCTGACGATGGACGTTTTGCTTTAAGACCGCCCGATGAGCCGAGATGGCCTTCTGGATCTCGTCGGCAAAGACCCCGGCGGTGACGATCCAGCCCCAGTCATAGACGGCCCGGGAGAAGAGAATCCGCTTCCGGGGCGGCTCCGGTCCGGCCGGGGGCCAGTGATAGGAGACGAAATCGCCCCCCGAGGTGAGGCCGGCCTGGAGGAGATCCTGGATAAAAGCCTGGCCATTGGCGTCCTCCAGCTCCAGGAAATTTTCTCCCACCGGGAAGGCACCGCTGGGGTCGAGAAGCACGGTGCCGTCAAAGGAGAAGATCTGGATGACGGTCCCCCGGTCGAGGTGGATGTCCTCAAGACGCCGGCGCATGGATTCCTGGAGGCTCAGCTCCGAATCAATCAGATAGGCACCGGTCCCGACCAGCCAGCCCAGGGGCTGGAAAGGTGCCACAAAGCCGATTTTCAGCAAGGGGATCTCTTCGCCGGGCCGCTTCCAGTAGTAGGAGAAGAACCGTTCCCGGGGCTCCGCCTGACTGGCCTTCAGCACCTCGACCAGCTTGGACTTATCAGGCAGATTCAGCTCCGAAACCGGCCGGGAGGGGAGATACGGATGGAGGACAAGACGGCCGGAGCGATCGACGATCCAATGGCCTTCCCCTTGCTGTATGAGGGGCCGGACGGCTTCGATGAGGAGAAGGCGGAGCTGGTCGGGAGGGATCTCCGCTTCGTAGGTGGCGTGAAGATGGCCGATGAGGGCGACGGCCCGACGGGTCCAGTCCCGCAGGTTTTGCTTGAGGGTCTCCTGGGTCCGGGACTTTTCGTGGTCGATGAGCGCCAGGGTCTGGTGAACCTCCTTGGCGATGAGAGCCTTGCGGTCCTCGAGATAGTCCGATTCATACCGGGCCGCCGCCCGCTCAAAGGCCCTGTATTGGGTTTTGATGAACACCCCCACCATGCAGAGGGTAAAGATGACGGCGATGGATAGCGATACCCCGAAAAACTGCTGGGCGATGCTTCTGTCCACGTTGGGGACCTTTCCCGTCCGGGACGGGGATGGATCACTCCGGCGGGATCAGCCGGTCGGTGATCTTTTTGACCTCTCGCCGGCCGCTCTCCACTTCGGCCGCGATCCGGCGGATCTCGTTGTTGAGGGCCTCCGGGACGTTCTGAATCGGGAAGCTGATATACCGGGCTCGGCCATCGCCCCAGGTCACCGGAAAATAGCCGCTCCGCCGGCCCTTTAAATAGGCGGTGACCGTCGCCGTCAGGGGCTGGACGTAATCGACGATGTCGGAACAGAGATAGTGGTCGGGCACGTATTCGGACTTCCGGGTGTAAGTGGTGGTGAAATAGACTTTCCGGGGCGCCTTCCGGACCGCCTCGAAGAGGCCGAAGTTGCCCAGGTTGACCCCGGACAGGAGCACGTCGCAGCCCCGGTCGATAAGGGCCTCAGCCACCAGCCGGGTTTTAAGCGGGTCGTTGAAATCCCCGGCATACAGATAGTGAAGCCGGGTCTTGGGAGCATAAGCCGATATGGCCTGCCAGGCGGCGTTGATCTCGCCGTAGGTGAACGGCAGCTCGATCCCGCCGACATAGCCGATTTCTCCGGTCCGGGTCAGGCGAGCCGCCAAGGCCCCCAGGACGTAATAGCTTTTATGATAGGTCCGGCCGCCCAGGACCATGACGTTGGGCGGGGTCTCGGGGAGAGGCTCGTCCCCTTCGATGACAAAGACCGTCTCCGGATGGTCCCCGCACAGCGCCAGCACCCGGTCGCTATACTGCCCGCCGTGGGTCCAGATCATCTTCGCCCCATCGGACTCAAGCCCCCGGATCGCCTCATCGAGATCGAGCACCGCCACCCGCTGGCGGTACCGGGTCCCGATGCCGAGATCCGCCTTGACCCTTTCGGCGGCGTAATGCCCGATGGCGTTGTAATCCCGGTCCTGGATCGAGCCGGGAAAGATCACTCCCAGGACCAGGCTATCAGTCGCAATCGCGCCGGACCCGATGCCGAAGATTGCCAGTACGACCCACACCACAACCCGCTTCATGACGCCTCCTTTATCGTTAAAATACATTAGTGCTGAGTGCTGAG
>CAYNGG010000341.1:0-4813 GCA_964396575.1 uncultured Desulfobacteraceae bacterium
GGGAGCGCGGGCAGGTGTGAAACTCGCCATCTCAAGGGGTTTCAAGCGATCGTTGGAACGTCATTAAATAGTTGCAGGGGCCGATGGTCACTTCGGCGGACCGGGAAAAGCCGTGGGGCGCCAGCAGCTCGGCCACCTGAGCCGGCGACAGACGGATCTCTTTCGGCGGGCCGGGGGGACCGTCGATCGGCAGGAACTCGACAACGGCAAAGGTCCCGCCGGGTTTGAGGATTCGCCGGACCTCCGGGAGCGCGTCATTTTCCGCGCCATCGATCACCAGGTCGTGGAGGACCGTGGCCATCAGGACGATGTCGGTCCGGCCCGGCTTCAACGGGAGCGGCCGCGAGAGATCGGCGATGATCCCGGCGATCCGCCCGGGCCCGGCATCGGGGGCTGATGCGACCAACGCCGAGATCCCGTCGGGCCAGAGATCAATCCCGGTGATCCGGCCGGCGTCGCTCATCAGCCGGGCCGCGTCCAGGGCGTAGGCCCCCCGGCCGCAGCCCAGGTCCACCAGGTGAGCGTCGGCGGGGATCGCGATCGCATCAAACAGGCGGTCGGCGTCAATCAGGTCAAAGCTGCTCCGGCCCGCCCCATGAGGGGGGCCGTTATGAGAGTGAGCCATTTCTTATCTCCCGTCGTCGCGGCGATGGCCGGGGTCACCGCCGACGTACTCAGGCCCGGCGATTTCCAGACCGGGGTTGGGGTGAACGCCTCACGGCCGGGTCCCGGCCAGGTAGCGCCGCCCGAGTCTCCGGGTGACCACCTCGAGCCCTTGGGGGAGCGGCGGTGAGAACCCAAAGGCCAGCTCGAGAAAGTGGACGGTGATCCGGTAGGTCGCTCCCCAGAGCAGGTCGGTCTCCCCGGATTCGCTGGTGTGGATGAAGCAGGGGAATTCGCCGGGCGACGGTTCGCCCTCGGCGAAGTCCGGCCTGATCCGAGCGTATCGGCCGGGGTCGAGCAGCTTTTTCAGGGGGAGCCGGACGATCCGGTCCACCTCCCAGTTGGGGGTGAGTCTCGGGGCACCGCTGAGCCATCCGACCATGGGGTGAATCCGCCGGCGGAACATCACCAGATGCTCCGGCGGCATCGGCCCGAGAAAGGTCACTCGAAGGGG
The DNA here is from genome assembly GCA_964396575.1 of uncultured Desulfobacteraceae bacterium. Classification (GTDB taxonomy): domain Bacteria; phylum Desulfobacterota; class Desulfobacteria; order Desulfobacterales; family JAABSP01; genus CAYNGG01. Next base: position 1,118 of record CAYNGG010000341.1, read on the forward strand.
GTTTAAGCGCATTTCCTCGAAGCTCTCCCGGAGGCTGGTGGCCAGGAGAAGGGAAAGCGGCCGGACCGCTTGGGGATGGCGTCCCCGGAACCGCTTCCAGCAGGCCCAGCGGGTCAGTGGTGATCCGGGGAGCCGCAGCAGGCGGGAAAGTTTCAGGTCGTACCGGGGGGAGATCCCGCCGCCGGGGCAGCAGAGGTCTCCGGGCTGACGGACCCGGCTGGAGCGCTTGTTGAGGATCACGCAGGGCTCGAACCGGCCCGGTTCGCCAGCTTTGCGGTCTCCCAAAAGAAAGAGGACCGACGACGGGATCACCGGAGAATCGGGGGCCGGGTCGGGAAAGAGGCGGCCGACGGGGACCGTCTCGCGGAGAACCCGGCTGATGTGGGCTCTCAGGGCGGCCGGTGAGGCCAGGGGGTCAGGGACGGCGGCCGGCATCCCGAAGCTCAAGCCCCGTTGACAATGGCCCGGGCCGGGATGAGGCCGGTGGCGCTGGCCGAGACGATGTTGCCGGCCACGCCCGGCCCGTCGCCGGCCACGTACATCCCCCGGATGCGGGTCATCAGGGAGCTGTCGGTCTCGATCTGGGTGGCGAAGAACTTGATCTCCGGGGCATAGAGCAGGGTCTCGTCATTGGAGACGCCCGGGACCACGTAGTTGAGCTTTTCGAGGCCCTCGGTGAGGTTGTGGAGTATCCGTTCCGGGAGGGCCATGGCGATGTCTCCGCAGACCACGGTTTGCAGGGTGGGCTCGATGTAGCCCTTGTGAACCCGGTTCCAGGTGCTCCGCCGCCCCCGCTTGAGGTCCCCGAACCGCTGGAGGATCGGCCGGCCGCCGCCGATGAGGGAGGCCAGGTTGCCGATGGCCTCACCGTAGTTCTGGTTGTCGGTGACCGGCTCGGTGAGAACCACCTTGGACAGAAAGGCGAAGTTGGTGTTCTCCGACTTCCGATCCCGATAGGCGTGGCCGTTGACGCAGACGAAATGGCGGTAGCTTTCCAGGGAGACAAACCCGCCCTGGTTGGTGCAGAAGGTTCTGGTGGAGTCGTCGTATTTCTGGGTCTGGATAAAAAAGGTGGGGTCGTAGATGACCTCGCAGATGTCCTGGAGGATTTCGTTGTGGACCTCGACCCGGACCCCGACTTCGATCCCCCGATGGGATGTGCCGATCCCATGCTGGGCCGCCATCCGACCCACCCATTCCGCCCCCACCCGGCCGGGCGCCAGGATGACCCGGTCGGCAAGGTAGGTGGCCCGGTCGGTCACCACGCCCCGAACCGAGTCGGCATCCACCAGGATGTCCTCCACCGCCTCGCCGGTGCGCATCTCGACCCCCCGCTCCCGGATGTAGTCGGCCATGGCCGCGATGTAGCCGGGGAGCGAGTCGCTGCCCAAATGCTTCTGGCGGATGAGCAGGAGGTCGATCCCATACCGCTTGGCCGACTTGCGGATCTCCCGGGCCTTGGCCATGTCGGTGGGGTAAACCGGCCCGTCCATGCCGAACCGGTTGAAGATCGCCTCGGTCTCCTCGATGAGGACCTTGGCTTCGGTACGGGGCATGAACTGGGTCAGGTCGGTCTTGCCGAGCTTGTGGATGTAGTTGAGCTTGCCGTCGGAAAAGAGGCCGGCCCCGCCGATGCCGCAAAGGATGTTGCAGGGCGAGCAATGGGCGCAAGCCCCGGAGGCATTGGCCGGGCATTTCCGCCGGGCCGGGTCCTTGCCCTTTTCGATGAGCAGGACCCGGAGGGAGGAGTGCTCGGCGAGATAGTAGGCGGCGAAAAGGCCGGCCGGCCCCCCACCGACGATGATCACGTCGTATTGATGTTGGGTGTCTTGAGCGGTCATGGGATCTCAACGGGTCTCTTCTATAAATATCATGGCCCTGGATTGGTTCAGCGGGCCCTTTAAGCGGTTATACGGAGAGGCCCGGCGGGATGCAAGGAAAAACTTTCCGCCGCCGTTGACGGAGGCCCGGTATGAGGGTAGAATGTTTCGGCATCCGTTGTGGAGACGAGTGATTGGGATGCCGAGCCGATGTGATGATCACTGAAAGCCAAGGGAGGAAACGGGCGATGCGATGCAGCGGGCGGTGGTCCTGGGCTTATGGACTTCTGGGGTGGCTTCTGATGTTAGCCGGTTGCGCCTCGGTGGAGATCTCGACGGAAGGCCGGGAGACCCTGCCAGAGGCCCGGATTGCCCTGTCCGACGCCGCTGAAGGGGGCGGGATGTGGGAAGGCCGGGACCTCTGGGTCAGCTTTGACTGGGTCCGGTCTGGTGATGCCCTGAACCTCTCGGGCACCGTCGGCTTTTTCAAGCCCGTGGCCGACGGATTCTCCGCCCTGTCGGAATTCACCCTCCGGGTCCATCTTCTGGACGCCGACGGTCGGGTGATCAGCACGGCGGGAGTGGCCACCGCCGCCTATCGGAAGCCCATCACCCCTTTGACCTTCGAGCGGCGCGTAACCATCTCGCCGGAGACCAACGCCATGGCCTTCAGCTACAGCGGGCGGGCCATCGAGGGTGGCGGCGATGGCCGGCCGGGCAGCCGGAACGACGGGATTTCCTGGGAATTCTGGCAGGTTCCGTTTCCATGATCCGCCGGAATCGTCTCTCTATGGGCATCCATGGGTAAGGCCCTTGCTTTTTACGCCGGCCGCCGGGCCCTGTCCCGAATCCGGGCGGGCGGCCTGGCGCCATCGGATGTCCGGGCGGTCCATGGCGCGGCCGGCGGTCCCAAATGGCTGATCCTGAGCCATTTCGACCGGGCCGTTTTGGCCGGCTGGTTGATGGATCGGACCGATCCCCTGCCGCTGATCGGCTCGTCATCCGGAGCCTGGCGCTTTGCCGCCGCGTGTCATGCCGACCCTGTGGCGGCCATCGACCGGTTCGAGGCGGCTTACGTCGCCCAACGCTATCCGGTCAAGCCATCTCCGGCCGATGTCAGCGCCGAGGGAAAGCGGATTCTCGGCGAGCTCCTGGGCCGGAGCGCCTCGGCTGAGGTTTTGAATCACCCCCGCTACCGGTTGACGGTGGTGGTGGCCCGAACCCGCCAAGCCAGGGCGTGGCTCCGGGCGGAGCACCGAGCGGTTCAGATGGCCGGCTTCGGGGCGGTGGCCCTGCTCAACGCCATCTCCCGCCGGGCCATTGGGATCGCCTTTGACCGGCTCCTCGTCGCCGACCCCCGAACCCCGCCGTGGCGTCGGCTCCGGCCCGACGGTATCCCCACCCGGCCGGTCCGGCTGACGGCGGACAACCTCCGGACGGCACTTCTGGCATCGGGCTCCATCCCCCTGGTCATGACCCCGGTCCGACGTCTCCCCGGCGCCGACGGCGGCCCTTTCTGGGACGGCGGAGTAGTGGACTACCACATGGACCTCCCGGCTCCGCCGGCCGACGGGGTGATCCTCTTTCCCCATTACACCGACCGGATGGTCCCCGGTTGGCTGGATAAAAAGCTGACCTGGCGCCGGGCGAAATACACCGACGATCTCCTCATGGCCGCGCCGTCAGCCGACTTTCTAAGCCGGCTCCCCGGCGGGGCGATCCCCGACCGGACCGATTTCCACCGGTTTTTCGGGCGGGATGCCGAGCGGATCCGACGCTGGGAGCGGGCCATTGATCTGAGCCGGGAGCTGGCCGAGGACTTCATGGAGGCGGTTTTGTCGGGGCGAATCCGGGAGCGGGTCCGGCCGATGGCCGG
>CAYNGG010000342.1:0-4789 GCA_964396575.1 uncultured Desulfobacteraceae bacterium
GCGCTCGCGCCAGTGCGGCCGAGCCCCGGAGGGGCGAAACATACCAGACCGGGGCGAAGTCCCGGTTGGCTTATCATGAATCCAAGAGTCAAAAAAGTTTCACCTAACCCTGATTATACAATTGATCTGACATTTGATAATGGCGAACGAAAAGTATTTGATGTCAAACCATATTTACATAGGGGAATTTTTAGAGAATTAAAGGATTTGAAAGTGTTTAACTCAGTAAAACCGATGCTTGGAAGCATTCAATGGCAGGGAGGCCAGGATTTTTGTCCTGATACTTTGTATCTGGAAAGTATCGCTCATGGGGATAGGGAGCAGCCTCAGGGTTCCCTCTCCCATACCACCGCTTTAGCGGGTCCGTAAACAAAAGCTGAAGAGAGGTGAATCGACATCATACGGAGGAACGGACTCCCTCGCGGCCTCCGCAACCGACGGAAAGCACTCTGATAAATATCATGACGACGACTGAAAAGCCAAAAAAGACCGCATCCCAGCCATACACGGGGTTTGAGCAAGGCCCTATCCGTCCCCCGAGCGAGGCATACAGCCTCTTGATCCGCGTGAGCCGGAACTGTCCCTGGAACCGGTGCGCCTTCTGCCCGGTTTACAAGGGGCGGAAGTTTTCTCTCCGGCCCGTGGACCACGTCAAGCGGGATATTGACGCCGTCCACCGGCACGTGACGGTTCTCCGGGAGGCCCTTGACGGAGACGGCCGGATCGCTCCGGCCGACCTTCGGCGTCAATCGGCGAAGGTCCCCGGTGATGAGATGCCGGCCTTCCAGGCGGCTCTCCACTGGATGGCCGGGGGGATGGAATCGATCTTTCTTCAGGACGCCAACAGCCTGATCATCAAGCCGGCGGACCTGATCGAAATTCTCACCCACCTTTCCGAGCGTTTTCCCTGGGTGGCCCGGATCACCTCCTATGCCCGGTCCCACACGGTGGCCCGGATCTCCGACGACAATCTCCGGGCCATGCGGGCGGCCGGGCTCAACCGGATTCACATCGGCATGGAGTCGGGCGCCGACCGGGTGCTTGCCTCCGTCAATAAAGGGGTTGACGGGGCGACCCACGTCAAGGCGGGCCGGAAAGTCGTTGCCGCCGGGATGGAGCTGTCGGAATACGTCATGCCGGGTCTCGGGGGGCGGTCGTTGTCCCGGGAGCACGCCCTCGGGACCGCCGACGCGCTCAACCGGATCAACCCCCATTTCATCCGGCTGAGGACTCTGGCCATCCCCAACCATGTCGAGCTTTTCGAGGAGTACGAGGCCGGCCGCTTCGACAAGCTCACCGACCGGGAGACGGTCGAGGAGATCCTGCTGTTCCTGGACAACCTGTCGGGGATCACCAGCACGGTCAAAAGCGACCACGTCCTCAACCTTTTCCAGGAGGTGGAGGGGAATCTTCCGGAAGATGCCGGGGCGATGACCGCCCCGTTGCGGCGGTTTCTGGCGATGTCTCCGGCGGAGCAGTGTCTCTGTCAGGTGGGCCGCCGGCTGGGGATCTTTTCCCGCCTGAGCGACCTTGACGACCCCGAGCGCCGGGGCCGGACAGAAAAGACCTGCCGCGACCTGGGGATCACCCCGGAGAACGTCGATCGAGTCATTGACGAGCTGATGAAGCGCTTTATTTAAAGGGATGCCTTGACATTGGCGGATTTTCCCCCTAATCAGGGGAGGGGGATCGGGGCGGCGTTGGTTTACCTCAATTCGAGACACAGGATGGTTTATCCATGGCCAAAAACAAACCCAGGCTCAAGGCACATCACATTAACCGGGACTGGTGCAAGGGATGCGGCATCTGCGTCCATTTCTGTCCCAAGCATGTCCTGGAGCTGGATCCGGAGAGCAAGGCCGTTGCCACGCGGCCCGAGGACTGCATCGCCTGCAAGCTCTGCGAGCTGAGATGCCCGGATCTCGCCATTGACATCGAGACGGAGAGGGGGGACGGCTGACCATGAGCAACACCGTGAAATTCCTTCAAGGCAACGAAGCCTGCGCGGAGGCGGCTCTCTATGCGGGGCTCGATTTCTTCGCCGGCTACCCCATCACCCCCTCCACGGAAATCGCCGAGCAGATGTCTCTGCGGCTCCCCCGCATCGGTGGCAAGTATCTCCAGATGGAAGACGAGATCGCTTCCCTCTGCGCGATCATCGGGGCTTCGCTCACCGGCCACAAGGTCATGACGGCGACCTCCGGGCCGGGCTTTTCGCTGATGCAGGAGGCCCTGGGCTATGCGGTCATGGCGGAGATCCCCTGCGTGATCGTCAACGTCCAGCGGGGCGGTCCTTCCACCGGGAACCCCACTCACGTGGCCCAGGGGGACGTCAACCAGGCTCGATGGGGAACCCACGGGGACCATGCCATCGTGGCTCTGACCGCATCCAACCACCAGGACATCTTCGGCGTCACCGTCGAGGCTTTCAACATCGCCGAGACCTACCGGACTCCGGTCATCCTGCTTTTCGACGAGGTCATCGGGCACATGCGGGAGCGGCTGGCGATCCCCGAGCCCGGCGAGATCCCCCTGGTGAAGCGGCTCCGGACCTCGGTCAAGGGCGGGGTCGATTACCACCCTTATTTGCCTCGGGAGGACGGCCGGCTTCCCATGTCCGATTTCGGGGGAGTCCACCGGTACAACGTCACCGGCCTCTTCCACGACATGTGGGGTTTCCCGACGGACAACCCCAAGATCGTCCATGGCCTGAGCCGCCATCTGGTGGACAAGATCGATAACAACGCCCACCAGATCGCCATGTACCGGGAGTACCACCTGGAGGACGCCGAACGGATACTCGTCTCTTATGGCGCGGCCGCCCGGTCGGCTCTCCACGTGGTGGTCAACCGCCGGGCCCGGGGCGAGCTTTTGGGGCTTCTGGAGCTTCAGACCCTCTGGCCTTTTCCCGCCCACATCGTCCGGGAGAAATGCGCCGGCGCCCGGTCGGTCATCGTCGTGGAAATGAACAAGGGACAGATCCTGGAAGCGGTCAAAATGGCGGTGAACGATCCGAGCAGAGTCTTTCTGGCCAACCGGGTTGACGGCGTCCTCATCACCCCCACCGACATCCGGAATTTTCTCCGGGTGATTCAGGGAAAGGGAGTTTAAGCCATGGCAGTCAAGGATTATCTCCGACAACGCTTCTTCCCTCACATGTGGTGCCCCGGTTGTGGTCACGGCATTGTCCTGAACAATATGATCCGCGGCGTCGAGCAGCTCGGGATCAGCAAGAACGAGATCGCGATGGTCTCCGGCATCGGCTGCTCCTCGCGGATTTCGGGATACGTGGACTTCCACACCCTCCACACCATCCACGGCCGGGCATTGGCTTTTGCCACCGGCCTCAAGATGAGCATGCCGGAGCTCAACGTCATCGTCCCCATGGGCGACGGAGACGCTCTCTCCATCGGCGGGAACCACTTCATCCACGCCTGCCGGCGGAACATCGACATCACCGCCATTGTCATGAACAACCGGATCTACGGGATGACCGGGGGTCAGTTCTCCCCGCTGTCCGGCTACGGGATTATGGCCACCACCGCCCCCTACAGGAACATCGACCACGGGTTCGATGTGGTCCAGTTGGCGATGGCCGCCGGGGCGACCTTCGTGGCCCGGACCACCACCTATCACGTCCACCAGATCACCGACCTGATCAAGCAGGCGATCATTCACGAGGGGTTTTCGGTGGTGGAGATCATGACCCAGTGTCCCACCTATTTCGGCCGGAAGAACCGGATCGGCGGCGCCGTGGAGATGCTCGAGAACATGAAAACCGCCACCACCCCGGTGGGCTCCAAGGCCAAGTCGGAAAACCCGGACCTCATCGAGCGGGGCATCTTTGTTCAGAAGGAGTTGCCGGAGTATTGCTCGGAGTATGACAAAGTCATTGAACGCGCCATGAAAGGACGGTCGTAATGGAACGGTGCAGGTTGGTGTTTTCGGGCTCCGGGGGCCAGGGGGTCATTACGGCGGCGATCATCCTGGCGGAGGCGGCGGTCCTGTTTGACGACCTGATCGCGGTCCAGTCCCAGATTTACGGCGCCGAGGCCCGGGGCGGGGCTACCCGGTCGGATATCATTATCTCCGACTCGGACATCTTCTTTCCCAAGGTCAACCAGCCCAATGTCCTCGTCTGCCTCACCCAGGAGGCCTACGTGAAGTTTTCGGCCATCATCCGTCCCGGCGGACTTCTGGTCACCGACCAGCGGTACGTTCAAACCTGGAAGAAGGTCGATGCCCGCCAGCGGGAGCTGCCGATGTACGACACGGTGATGGAACGGATCGGCAAACCGATTGTCTTCAATATCTGCATGTTGGGGGCCCTCATCGCCCTCACCGAGATCGTCAGGGCCGAGTCGATCATGCAGGTGCTGGAGAGCCGGATTCCGGAGAGCTTTCTGGATCTCAACCGGCGGGCGCTCCAGGTGGGCATCGACCTGGGGACGGCTGCCTCCCCCTGATGCCGCCGGAGCGGCCATTCCCGCCAACTCCGCCGGCCGACAAGGATGTCCGGGTCCGCCGGGTTACCTGGATCGGGCTCCTGGTCAACCTTGGCCTGTCGGCGGTCAAGCTCGTGGCCGGGATCTACGGATCGAGCCAGGCGGTGGTGGCCGACGGCGTTCACAGCCTGTCGGACAGCACCACCGACGTGGCGGTCATCGCGGGGTCCCATTTCTGGTCCAAGCCGGCCGACGCCGACCACCCCTACGGCCACCGCCGGATCGAGACGGTGGTCACCATCTTCATCGGCATGGTGCTCCTGGTTGCCGGGCTGGGGATTGCC
>CAYNGG010000343.1:0-4789 GCA_964396575.1 uncultured Desulfobacteraceae bacterium
TAGCGTGAGAAAAAAGGGGGTTTTTGAGGTGGAATAAAGGAAGATTCAACACCTTAGGAATTGAGTCGCGTGGAGGATTTCGATTCCAATTATTTCTCTATTTTCATCTAACTCCAAAGTGATATTGGGATCGATTTCCACACTGCCTCGCTCCGGACCTTCGGATAGGACAATGTGCATTATATCTTCTTCTTTGTAATAATTGATTTCCATTTTTATAATCAAGCGTTTCTTGTAATGATATATTCAGCCTTTTCCATGCTGAAATGTCTCTGGCTGCATCGATTTCGAAAGCATTCCGTCCATTTGATTTCCATTCTATTCCGTATAAGCATCCCGGAGCAACCGCTTTAGATCTTCTATTTGAATCAAATACCATGACCCACGGCAAGTCAAAAATACAAAACCATCCCCCATGGCTTTTAATTCCACTACCCCCACCCATCACCCGGCACGGCGATCCCCAAAAACCGATCCAGCCCTGAAAACACACTCCGACAAATATCACAAGCCCCCTCATCACTCCCACAAGGCTCATGAAGGTTTGAAAATCAACGACATCACCCGGACAATACCCAGGGTTTTATCGATCGGCACTTTTAGCGCTGAATGGAGGTAGATGGTGAGAATAGAGTCATCGGAACCGTCGAGATTGTGCTTGACAGAGCTTGCCAATTAGTATTAGTTATACACACTTTTAATTAAGTGGTGGCAACCGGCAACACCTAATCTCATTCAACGGTTTAAAAATGGCTCAGCGAATCAACATCAGCATCCCGGACGAGCTCGGCAGGGAAATCCAGACATGGGGCGGCCTTCTGAACATCTCCAGAATTTGCCGGAATGCGATTTCACATGAAATCAATAGGCTGAAAGATGAAAGGCTCAAGAGGCGCCGGTTTGTCCAAAAAGTCAAGGCCGAAATCCTCCGGCGGAAAGCCTTGCTGATCAGCCTCGCAAACGGCGAGATGTCCGTTGATCCGGCTCATGTCATGGATGACACGGATCGAATCCATATCCAATCCTACCTCGAAAGGGGGGAGCTCCCGGAAAAGCCAGGGGACATTCGGCAATTGATGAAAGTGTACGCCGGCAGTTGCCTGAGCCAGTCGATAATCCGAAGGCGGCTGATCCGGGTGATGGGCAGTATCCCGACGCCGGAGACCATCCCGTTGTGTCTTGAAAAAGTATTTGACGAGCCGGATTTTGCCGACAATCGGCATTGGACGCCCGAAGCCATGTCCGAGTTGACGGCTGATCTCGAAAAGCGGGAGCGGGTGGAAGGCGCCGACCTCCGGTCCGCGAGCCTGAGGTCGAGAATCATCGCCATCTTAAAGGACGGGAGCCTCCTGCTCGAAAAAGAGCTGGGCCATGGTTTGGCGCCGTTTTACCGCGAGATTTCAACCGCCATCGAAAACGGGCCGGAGGAAACCTGGAAATATGCACAGCACTTTGCGGGGTTCATCCGACATGTCGGGCCGGCAACCGTCTGTGATTTCCTGAAAAATCTTGGATTCAGCGATTTTGTCCGGGTCGAGGGGCATTTCAAAAGCGAGTTTCCCCGGTTGATCAACGAAGGGAAGTTGACGGTGAAACAACAATTTATTATGTCCTTAACCCTGTGCGAGGAATTGGAGATGAAGCCGTTTGTTTTCGACCACATCATGTACCAGTGGGGGAGACACAAGCCCTGTTTACAAGACATTGGCCACTGACGCCAATTGGGTCAATGTGACAATGAAGGAGCCCATGCATGAAAACTCTTTTGGGAATCGATTTCGGCACCACGACCACCGTTGTCGCCCAAACCACCCCGGAATCGAGGTTCGGACCGGAGCTGATCGAAGTCGATGGACTGAAGCGAATTGAAACGGTGATCCGGCTCGACCCCGAAGGCCGGAACGTGGAACGCATCGGAGAGGAGGCGTGGGACGAGCTCTTCCGGTATCCGGAGCGGACGTTTTTTGATTTCAAACCCTATATCGAAAGCGACAAAAGCTGGTTTATTAACGGAAAACCTATCACGGCGTTTGACCTAAGCGTCCTCTTTCTTCGAGCCGTTCGGGAGAAAATCGAGGCCCAGCATTTTTGCCGGACATCCCTTGCGGATATGGAGGTGACCTCGATTATCGGCTATCCGGCGGAATGGGAGGACACGAGGAAAACCGCCGTGGTTGAAATCGCGAAACAGGCGGGCTTCACCAATGTTTTGGGCTGTGATGAGCCTCTGGGTGCGGTCTATTACCACCATTTTAAAGAAGAGATCTCCATTGATCATCCGCAATTGATGCTCGTCTATGACTTCGGCGGCGGCACCACCGACGTGTCCATTATGCGCTGCGGCCCGGATCGGACCCTGGAATTGTTGGGAGGGGGCGGCATGGATGTGGGAGGCCATCATTTCGACAACCTTCTCACGGAGACTTTTTCGGAAAGGATATCCCAGGAAGTGAACGGGCCTCTGTCCGACGAAGACCAAGCTCGCGTCCGGACCGCTTCCCAACGGCTGAAAGAGCGGCTTTCCAACAATCGCGGCTATAGCAACACCGAATCCGAAATCCTTATCCCGGTGCTCAAAGCAAAAGGTTCCAGCTATCGGTTGACGTTGGACTTTCAGAAGTTCGAGCTTCTCGGCGTAGATCTCATCGGTCGTTTTGAAGCCCCCATCCATTCCGCCTTGAAACGGGCGGGGATCGAAAAGTCGGAAATCGACGCCGTTATCCTCGCGGGTGGGGCCGGAAGGCTCTATTACGCCAGGGAAAAACTCCGTGAGCTCTTCCCTCCGCCCCAGAAATACATCCAGACCGCCAATCCGCAAGAAGTCATTGCGATGGGGTTGGCCCTCTATGGCCGAGAAAAACTGGCAAAAGGGTCAAGTCTGCAAGTCCGGACCGAAGGAACAAACGATGAAGCATTGCCGGCACCATCACCCAATCATGAAAAACAGTTTAATTCCATTCGTCGAATTCCCATCAAGTGGATCATCTCATCTCTCTTTGTCTTGCTTTTGCCGATAATTGCCTGGCTATTCTGGCCGCCCGCCTGCCCGGACGCAATACCTGATCTGAGGCAAAAACTTACCGATCTAAAAGGCGTGATCAGCTACAGCAGGGCTCGTGCCCTCCTCGAGGAGGTGAACGCATTGAACGCGGAGCATCCGAGCTGCATCCAGGAAATCGCCGATTTGAAGAAAGGTGTCGGAGCGGAAATGAAGAGAATCGAAACCTATTGCACCCATACCGTCGATCGGCTCGAAAAGCGGTACGACAAGGCGGATGGCTGGATTAACCCAGATTTAAGGGCGATGAAAGAAATCCGTGCCCAGGCAAACCTGCTTTCCAAACAATGTCCGCCGGTTCTCTTTCAGCGCATCCAAGACATTATAAGAAAATGTGACAAAAAACTGGATTAACCCAATACCGACAGTCAGGGGGACAGTCCGCCATGGATCCAAAAAACCTGCTTCTGGGGATGGAAGAACAAGCGGCGATGGCGCCGGCGTTCGATGAGCACCTGTTGTTTTCCCTCGAAAGGCGCTACCTTGATTTTCTGGACGTTGAGCACCTCGAGCTGGCGATGAACCCCGCCCGGGACGCTTACCACTATCCGTCCCATCTGCGGATGCTCCGAATCGATGAGCTCACCTATCAGGGGGATGCCCAACACGGGCTGCACCTGCTGAACATGCAAAACGTTCTGGCCGCCATGAAGGACGATTCCCACTCGCTGATCTCCGTGGTCAACAGCGATGGCGGGAAGGCAGGGATCTATTACGGACTGTCCCGCCGCCTGGGGGCCTCCGACCAGGTCAGCACCCATGAATACGTCCGGGTTCTGGCTCAAGCCGTCAAAGGCAATTTTCTTGGAGCGAAAATCAATGCCCTCGGCTCGGATGCGATCTACTCCGAGGTCATGGCCCCCATGCTGGATCATGAGAACATCCTGGCTTTCCCCGGCATCCCCTCTTTGCGACTTAAGGACCCCAACGGTCCTTACGTTCAGGGCATCGATCGGTTCATCGAAGGGATGCGCGGTGAGTCCTACAGCCTGGTAGTCGTCGCCGAGCCCGTGAGACTTCCGGACATCGACGGGATGATCAAAAACCTCTTTGACCTGGGCTCGTCGGTCCATTCGTCGGTCCGGGCGACGATCCAGAAGATGAAAGGCAGCTCAGACACCGTCAACGTCGGGATGTTCGGCATGAAAGGGATTTCAGAAGGAATGACCACCGGGGAAACCACGGCGGAGGCCGACACCACATCCCAAACCCTTGCAAGAATGGGATTGGGCGGCTTGATGATGGCCGCCGGGCCGCTGCTGGGGACTGCCGGTGCCATTGCCGGAAGCGTTTTTCCGGGCATCGGGACCATGCTCGGCGGATTGGTGGGGGCAACGCTCGGGTCCGGAGCCAGCGCGTTGGGCGCTTACGGCTCGGGCGCCCCGATGACCACGGCCGACGCCGCATCCCAGGCCCATTCCTTCACCCGGTCGGTGGCCAACACGGCGGGCGAGATGGCCGGCGGAGGCGGCTTCGGCGGCTATGCCCGGACCTGGAACCGCAGCACGGCCGCCACCCAGGAGGTCTTGAACAAAACCGCTGAACACTGCGAAAAACTGACCGACGCCTACATCGCCAGGTTGCAAAGCGGGAAAAACCTGGGTTTCTGGAACGTCGGCGTCTATTTGCTGGCCAAAAAACGCTACACTCAGCTTCGGGGAGAAGGGCTGCTCCGGTCCGCGCTTTCGGGGGACGACACTTACTGGGAGCCGGTCCGCCGTGTAGCGGTCA
>CAYNGG010000344.1:0-4788 GCA_964396575.1 uncultured Desulfobacteraceae bacterium
CACTTCACACCTACGGCCCTGAGATTAGGGGGATCCAATCGAAAAATCAAGTCTCATGTTGTCAAACCCGAAATTGAGCTTACTATATAAGGTTTTAGCGACGGTAAGCCCCGGGCTGGTCATGCCCGGGGCGACGATATAGCGAAGGACAGTCGAGGGGAGCGACCATGGCGGAAACCGACAAGGATGATCTGATCAGCATCATCGAGGATGATGGCGGAGAGACCCGAATACCCGACGTGATGCCCATGATGCCGGTCCGGGATGTGGTGATTTTCACGGATATGTTGCTGCCGCTTTTTGTGGGGCGGGGGATGTCGGTCCGAGCGGTTGAAGAGGCGGTGTCCAAAGACTCGTTTCTCATGCTCGTCACCCAGAAGGATCCGGGCCTTGAAAATCCGACCCCGGACGACATTTACACCGTCGGGACGGTCGGCCGGGTCCTGCGGATGCTCAAGCTGCCCGACGGACGGCTCAAAGCCCTGGTCCAGGGGGTTTCCAAGGCCCGGATCGCTGACTACGTCAAAAAACGCGGATCCTTTCGGGTCCGGGTGGAGCTGGTCGAGGAAGTGTTTCTGGCGGAGCCGGATCTGGAGGTGGAAGCCCTGATGCGAAACATCCGGGAGCACTCCGAAAAGATCATGGCCCTGCGCGGGGAGCTCACCGGCGATGTGAGCAGTGTCCTGGAAAGTATCGATGACCCGGGCAAGCTGGCCGATCTGGTGGCATCCAACATGAGGCTCAAGATCGACGAGGCCCAGATGCTCCTGGAGATGATTGACCCCGTCGTCCGGCTCCGGAAGGTCAACGACCTCCTCTCCCGTGAGGTCGAGCTCTCCGCCATGCAGGCCAAGATCCAGTCGGATGTCCGCGACGAGATCTCCAAGAGTCAGCGGGACTACTTCCTCCGGGAGCAGGTCCGGGCCATTCACCGGGAGCTGGGGGAATTCGACGAAAAAGCCCAGGAGGTTGCCGAATACACCAAGAAGATCAAGCGGGCCAAGATGCCCAAGGAGTCCGAGGCTGAGGCCAAAAAGCAGCTCCGCCGGCTGGAGCAAATGCACCCGGATTCGGCCGAGACCTCCATCGTCCGGACCTACCTTGACTGGCTGGTGGAGATGCCCTGGAGCAAGTCCACGAAGGACGTTTTGGACATCAAAAAGGCTCGAAGCCTTTTGGACCGGGACCATTACGGCCTGGACAAGATCAAGGACCGGATTCTGGAGTACCTCAGCGTCCGGAAGCTCAACTCCCGGATGAAAGGGCCGATCCTCTGCTTCGTGGGCCCGCCGGGGGTGGGAAAGACCTCTTTGGGGCGGTCCATCGCCACCGCCATGAAACGGAAGTTCATCCGGATTTCCCTGGGCGGGGTCCGGGACGAAGCCGAGATCCGGGGGCATCGCCGGACTTACATCGGGGCCATGCCGGGGCGGATCCTTCAGGGCTTGAAAAGCTGCGGGACGAACAACCCCGTTTTCATGATGGACGAGATCGACAAGCTCGTCTCCGACTTCCGGGGGGACCCCTCGTCGGCCCTCCTGGAGGCCCTCGACCCGGAGCAGAACATCGAGTTCAGCGACCACTACCTCAACCTTCCCTTTGATCTGTCCAAGGTGATGTTTATCCTCACCGCCAATTTGACCGACACCATCCCATCGGCCCTGCTCGACCGGATGGAGGTCATCCATCTGGCCGGCTACACCGAGGAGGAAAAGAAGGTCATCGCCGAGACCCACCTTCTGCCCCGGCAGATCAAGGAAAACGGCTTAAAGCCCCGGAACCTGAGTATCAGCGCCGGGGCCATGGCTCAGATGATCACCGAGTTCACTTCCGAGGCCGGCCTGCGCAACCTGGAGCGGGAGATCGCCACCATCTGCCGGAAGGTGGCCCGGAAGATCGCCGAGGGGGAAAAAGGGCCGTTTACGGTCACTCGGGCGAATATCCAGAAGTATCTGGGGATTCCCCAATATTATCCGGAGATGGACCAGGATGAGAGCCAGGTGGGCCTGTCCACCGGCCTGGCCTGGACCCAGGTGGGGGGTGAGGTCCTTTACGTCGAGGCCAGCTTCATCGGCGGCAAGGGCGACCTGATCATCACCGGACAGATCGGCGAGGTGATGCAGGAGTCGGCCCGGGCGGCGGTGAGCTATGCCCGGGCCAATGTCGGAGCCCTGGGTGTGGAGGAGAGCCTCTTTGAAAATGTCGATATCCACATCCACGTCCCGGCCGGGGCCATTCCCAAGGACGGGCCGTCGGCCGGGGTGGCCATGGCCACCGCCCTCATTTCAGTGCTCACCAACCGGCCGGTGGACAAGTACGTGGCCATGACCGGCGAGATCACCCTTCGGGGGCGGGTCCTGCCGGTGGGCGGGCTCAAGGAGAAATCCCTGGGGGCCCGGCGGGGCGGCATCCGGACGGTGATCATGCCCGAAAAGAACCGGAAGGATCTCCGGGAAATCCCCGTGAGCGTGAAGCGGAAGATCCGGTTTATCCCGGTTCGGCACATGGACGAGGTCCTTGATTTGGCTCTCCTCGATCCGGTGGCCGAAGACGAATGACGCTTCTGGCCGTGGATACGTCGGCTGAGGCCGCATCGGTGGCGGTGACCGACGGAGAAACGGTTCTTGCGGAGCTGACCGTTACCCGGCGGGGGACCCACTCGACCCGGCTGATGGCCATCATCCGGACCGCTCTGGATGCCGCCGGGGTCCGTCTGGCCGACCTCGATGCCCTGGCGGTGACCCGGGGTCCGGGGAGCTTCACCGGCCTGCGGATCGGGATCAGTACGGTCAAGGGGCTGGCCCTGGCGGCCGACCTGCCGACGGTCGGCATCTCCGCCCTCGACGCCCTGGCCTGTCCGCTGGCGATGGCGGCCGAACCGGTCTGGGCTCTGATCGACGCCCGCAAGGGTGAGGTCTATGCGGCGGCCTATCGGTTTGAGCCCGACGGATCGATGGAAAAGGGGACGGAGACCGTGATAACCCCGGAGGCCGTCGCCGAACGGATGGCGGACCGATGTATTCTGGTGGGGAGCGGAGCCCGGCTCTACCGGGCGGTTTTCGAGGCGAGGTCGGGGGCGGACCTTCGATTCGGGCCGCCGGCTGCTCACACGATCCGGGCCGCTACCGTCGCTTTTTTAGCCCAAGCCCGTCTCCGGGACGGGGCGGCTGATGATGTGGCGGCGCTGAGCCCCGTGTATATTCGGGCTTCGGACGCTCAGATCCGGCGGGTGGCCGCCGGGGGCGAGGCCAAAAGCCCGGCGTAAACGGTTGACAACCGCTTGTTGACTTGCTATAAACCCATGAAATTTTTCGTGGGACGGAAAATGTCCCACGGGGAGATGGACTGAATGGAATCGTATGAATGGCCCCAACCGCCCGCTGAGAGCGCGTTTCCGGTGGCCAAACCCGGATGGCCATTGATTTTCGGGGCCGCTTTTGCGACCCTGGTGCTCGCGTTGCTCGACCTGACCCCGGCGGCGCTGTTGGGGCTGGCGGGGACCTTTTTTCTGGCCGCCTTTTTCCGTGATCCCGACCGGACGGTGCCCATGGCGGCGAACCTGGTGGTATCACCCGCCGACGGCCGGGTGGTAACGGCCGAGACGGTGGCGGAAACCGACTATCTTGACGGGCCATGCCTTAAGATCAGCGTCTTCATGACCGTTTTCAACGTCCACGTGAACCGAATCCCCCACGAGGGGACGGTTCGCCGAGTGGCATATCATCCGGGAAAGTTCCTGTCCGCTCATCTGGACAAGGCCTCCCGGGAGAACGAGCACAACGCGGTTTTCGTGGAGACTCCGGACGGCCGAAAGCTCTGCGTGGTCCAGGTGGCGGGGCTCGTGGCCCGTCGGATTCTTTGCGGGGCCCGCGAGGGGGATGTGGTCAGCCGGGGGCAACGGTTTGGAATGATCTGCCTTGGCTCCCGACTGGATATCTATCTCCCTCCGGATACGACCCCGGCGGTGGCGGTGGGCGATCGGGTCCGGGCCGGGACCTCGGTGATTGGAACCCTCAGTTGAGAAAGCAGACCCTATGACGACCTATCAAATCGCCGTGGTGCCCGGTGACGGCACCGGCCCCGAGGTGGTGGCCGAAGGGATCAAGGTGCTCAGGGCCGCGGCTGACCGCTGCCGTATCGAGCTGAATTTCACCGAATACAACCTCGGCGGCGAGCACTATCTGGCCACAGGGGAGATTCTGCCCGAGGCGACGCTGACCGCTCTTTCGGAGGCGGACGCCATCTACCTCGGGGCCATCGGCCACCCCGATGTCAAGCCCGGGATTCTCGAAAAAGGCATCCTCTTGAGCCTCCGGTTCCACTTCGACCAGTACATCAATCTCCGGCCGGTCAGGCTCTACGAGGGGGTGGAAACCCCGGTCCGGAACAAGGGGCCGGCCGATATCGATTTCGTGGTGGTCCGGGAGAACACCGAAGGGCTTTACGCCGGAGCCGGGGGATGCCTCAAGCGGGGTACGCCGGACGAGGTGGCGGTCCAGGAGTCCATCAACACCCGGAAAGGGGTGGAGCGGTGCATCCGGTTCGCCTTTGACTACTGCCGAAAGCGGAACGGTCGGAAAAAGCTCACCCTCTGCGGCAAGACCAACGTGCTCACCTATGCCTTCGATCTCTGGGAGCGGACCTTTAACGAGGTGGCCCGGGACTATCCCGACATCACCACCGATTACGCCCACGTTGACGCCATCTGTATGTGGATGGTCAAAAACCCCGAGTGGTTCGACGTGATCGTCACCGACAACATGTTCGGCGACATCATCACCGACCTTG
>CAYNGG010000345.1:0-4764 GCA_964396575.1 uncultured Desulfobacteraceae bacterium
CTAATTGATGAATTGGGAAAGGGCCGGTCTGATATAGACATCGGTCGGATGATTGCGGAACGGACGCGGACGTGGTATAGAAGGCCGGTCGGCAATCCTTGGACGTCTTGTTCATCCGGCGGCCACGAGGATAGCGGAAACCCACTTTTAATTAGGAGAGGCATCATGAGAACCGCGGCGCTTCTGTGCATCGTCACACTGACTTGGGCGGCTTCGTCGGCCCTGGCCCAAGGCGATCGAGCGGCCCGAGTGGTGGTCGCTGAGGTTTTTGAGGAAACCATCGCCCCGACTACCCGGATCGTCGGCGCCGTTGACTTTGATAAACGTTCCGGGATCTCTCCGGAGGTGAGCGGTCTGGTGGCGTCCCACGCCATGGAGGAGGGGGCGGTGGTCCGCAAGGGGGACGTGCTGGTCCGATTGAGCACCGAATTCATCGAAAAGGACATCGCCATCCGGGAAAAGGAAGCCGAGGCCATCGGGATTCGGATCGCCAATGCCCGGAAAAACCTCGACCGGTACAAGACCCTGCTTAAAGGGGCCGCGGCCAGCGAAAAGGCTTATGACGACCTGGCCTTTGGCCTTCGGGAGCTGGTGATCAACCGGGAAAAGGCTCGCCAGGAGATCGCCCGGCTGGAGCTGCAAAAGGAAAAGAGCACCATCAAGGCCCCTTACGACGGGCTCATCCTGGAGCGGTACGCCAACGAGGGCGAATGGGTGGCCCCCGGCACACCGGTCTGCGACCTGGGCGCCATCGATGCGCTCACCGTCCGGGTGGCGGTCTCCGAGGAGCTGGTCCGTTACATAGAGACCGGCCAATTGGTCAACCTGAACATAAACGCCCTGGGGCGGGAGCTTGAGGGCAAGGTGACCGGGATCGTGCCGGTGGCCGACCCGGCCAGCAAGACCCTTCAAGTCAAAATCGCGATTCCCTACTTTGACGAAGCGGTCCAGAACCTGTCGGTGTCGGTGGACGTGCCCTCGGGTACGCCCCGGACCTTGAGCATGATCAAACGCGACGCCCTCGTCCGAAATGCGGGCAAGGAGTTGATTTACACCGTTAAGGACGGTCAGGCGGAGATCATGCCCGTCTCCATCGTGGGCTATGCCGGGGAGATGGTCGGCGTGGACAACGCCCAAATCCAGCCGGGGATGCCGGTGGTCATCGACGGCAACGACCGGCTCCGCCCGGGCCAGGCCGTGGAGATTATCGAAACCCGAACCTTCAACAAATCAACGCCGAAAGCGTCATCGGAGGCCCCGGAGGCGGAATAGCCCATGAATTTCATTAAGTTTTCCATTTCCAAACCCGTTACGGTGGCCGTTGGGATCATCATGATCGTCCTTTTCGGCCTCATCGGCATCAGCCGCCTGCCCGTCCAGCTCACCCCGGACGTGGAGAGTCCCCAGATCACGGTAACCACCTTATGGCCGGGGGCGACACCCTACGAGGTGGAAAAGGACATTGTCGAGGAGCAGGAGGAGGTCCTCAAGGGCATCCAGCGGCTGACCCTCATGGAAAGCAGCTCGTATAACAGCATGAGCGAGATCACCTTGACCTTCGAGGTGGGAACCGACATCGATGCGGCGCTGCTCAGGGTCTCCAACAAGCTCAACGAGGTCCGCTCCTACCCGCAAAACGTGGAAAAGCCGATCATCGATGCCTCCGGGGCCGAGTCCTCGCCGGTGATCTGGATGATCTTAAAAACCCTGGAGGGGGCCCCCGAGCGGATCAAGACCTTCCGGACCTTTTTTGAAAACGAGGTCCGGCAGTATCTCGAGCGGGTGGAAGGCGTCGGCTCGCTCTTTGTTTTCGGCGGGTCCGAAAAGCAGCTCGAGGTGGTGGTCTCGCCCGAGCAACTGGCCCGGTATAAGCTCACCATCGATCACGTCGTGAACCGGCTTCAGACCAGCAACAACAACGTCTCGGCCGGGGTCCTCGGCCTCGACAAGAAGAACTACCGGGTCCGGACGGTCAGTCAATTCCAGGGGGTCGATGACCCGCTGAACGTCTTGCTCAAAGACGACGGGATCCGTCGGGTGAGCCTCGGCGATGTCGCCACCAGTCGGTTCGGCTACGCCACCAATGACGTGACCGTGATGCACAACGCCATCCCGGTGATCGTGGTGGGGGTCCGAAAGCAGCAGGGGGCCAACGTCATCGAGCTGACCGAGCGGACCAAATCCGTGGTGGCGGACCTCAATGACGGGCTGTTGAAGGAGAACGGGCTCGAGGCCGAGATCGTTTACGATCAGACCCCTTATATCAACCGGGCCATCAACCTGGTTAAGAAGAACGTGATCATCGGCGGGATTCTAGCGCTTTGCGTTTTGCTCACCTTTCTCCGGTCCATCAGCTCCACCCTGGCCACGGCCATCGCCATCCCCATCTCGGTGATCGGGACCTTCATTTTCATGTGGAGCTTCGGCCGGAGCATCAACGTGGTGAGCCTGGCCGGAATTTCCTTTGCGGTGGGAATGCTGGTGGATAACGCCATCGTGGTGCTGGAAAACATCGACCGGCACCGGAAGATGGGGAAGAATGCCTTCAAGGCATCCTATGACGGGGCCAAGGAGGTCTGGGGGGCCGTCTTTGCTTCCACCGCCACCACCGTGGCCGTATTCCTCCCGGTGATCTTCATGCAGGAGGAGGCCGGGCAGCTCTTCAAGGACATCGCCATTGCCATCACCTTTGCCATCCTCATCAGCCTGATGGTTTCCGTGGCGGCCATTCCAACCATCACCAACCAGCTCTATCGGCTCTTCAAGAGCAAGGAGAAGAAGGAAGGGCGGATCGGCCGGTTCGGCGGATTTCTGGCCGGCGGGCTGCTGTCCCTCTCCCGCCTGACGCTCAGAAACGTCTTCACCCGGTTGGCGACCATCGCGCTGCTTATCAGTGCAGCGGCGCTCACCGTGGTCCTGCTTTTGCCCAAGGCCGAGTATCTCCCCCAGGGCAACCGGAACCTGGTCCTCAATATCATGCTCCCCCCGCCCGGTTATTCGGTGGACAAGCGGCAGGAGCTGGCCGATTTTATCTACAAATCCACCCGGCCGTATTTTGAAAACGATTACAAAGACGGGATTCCCCGGATCAAGACGATCTTTTTCGTCTCCGCCGACCGGATTACCCTGTTCGGGGCCATCAGCGCCCACGAAACCGAGGCCCCCAAAATGATGCCGCTGTTCACCCGGCTCATCAACTCCATCCCCGGAGTCTATGGGGTTTCCATCCAGGCCGGGATTTTTCAGAGCGGGATCGGGCGGGGCCGGACCGTCCAGGTCAACGTTTCCGGTGAGGATATCGACCGGATTATCGAGGTGGCCCGGACCCTTTACGGGGCCATCCAGGGTAAGCTTCCCGAGGCCCAGGTCCGGCCGGTGCCCTCCCTGGAGAACACCTACCCCGAAGCCAACTTCATCCCGAGCCGCTCCAGAACCCTGGCCAATGGGATCAGCGAGGAGGCTCTCGGCCTTTACATCGACGTGATCATGGACGGTCGGAAGATCGGCGAGTACAAGCCGGCGGAGGGCAAGAAGATGGACCTGGTGCTCCGGAGCGACGCCGAGGAGATCCAGGTGCCCGAAGACATCGCCGGCAGCGTCATCGCCAACCCGGCCGGGAATCTCATCCGGATCGCGGATCTGGCTCGGCTGGAATACGACCAGGGGATGATGCAGATCGACCACCTCGAACGGAAGCGGAACATCACCCTCGAAGTCACCCCGCCCATCGAGATCCCCCTCCAGGAAGCCATGGAAACCATCGAAAACGAGCTCGTGGCCGGGCTCGAAGCGGGCGGAAAGCTCGAGGGGACGACGGTCTCCGTGGGCGGCAACGCCGACAAGCTGACTCAGGCCATGAAATCCATCGGGGTCAACCTCATCTTAGCCGCCATCATCGTCTATCTTCTCATGTCGGCCCTGTTCGAAAACTTTTTCTACCCGTTTATCATCATGTTCGCCGTGCCCCTGGCCGGGGCCGGCGGGTTCGTGGGGCTCCGGCTGGTGGACACCTTTATCGCTCAGCAGTCCTTCGACATCGTGACCATGCTCGGGTTTATTATCCTGGTGGGGACGGTGGTCAACAACGCCATTCTCATCGTCCATCAGGCTCTGAACAACGTTCGTTACGGGGGGATGGTGGGGCTCGACGCCGTTCACGAGTCGGTACGGACCCGGATACGTCCCATTTTCATGAGCACCACCACCAGCCTGTTCGGGATGATGCCGCTGGTGCTGTCCACCGGCGCCGGCTCCGAGCTCTACCGGGGGCTCGGCAGCGTGATCCTCGGGGGGCTGGCCATGTCAACGGTCTTTACCCTGTTCGTGATCCCGGCGCTCCTGGCCTTCTTTATCGGCTTCGAGTCGAGCCGGAATGAAGAGGTGGGGTAGGGAATTTGATTTTAGATTTTGGATTTTGGATTTTAGATTGCGGCCCGCCAGGCTGGAATGGTGACGAGTTTGGGCTTTTCCGTACTTGACACCTCGGTTCGGTTGTTGGCATACTAGATGATAAGGAAAGCTTAATGACCAATCTTCTTCGGGATTGATGAAGCCATGAACCAGGAAACCTTCAAAGAGGCCATCAGGCGTGAGTTGCCCGCTTTGTTGCGGTCAGACCCGGATTTCCGGAATTATGTCATCGACGTGTCCCGCGGCGTGTTTGCCGACCGGGAGGAGACCCGCGACCGGTTCTGGGAAGTCCTGGCTGAGATCCGCCAGCAACGGGAGGCCCAGGAGCGGAAGTGGGCCGAGCAGAACCGCAAG
>CAYNGG010000346.1:0-4762 GCA_964396575.1 uncultured Desulfobacteraceae bacterium
TCGGTGAGGGTTTCCCGGTCGAGGAGGGCTTCGGCCAGGGCGTCGAGGCCGGCCCGGTGCTCGGTGAGCCGCTCGACGGCCATTTCCTCGCCTTCCCGGACGATCCGCCGGATTTCGTCGTCGATCATCTTGGCGGTGGCTTCGCTGTGGTCCCGGGGCTCGGCCATCTCCTTGCCCAGAAAGGGGTGAGGCTCGCCCTGCTGGAAGACTACCGATCCGAGGGTGTCGCTCATCCCCCACTGGCAGACCATCCGGCGGACCAGTTGAGTGGTCTTTTTGAGGTCGTCCCCCGCTCCGGTGGTGGTGTCGTCGAACCGAATCCGCTCAGCGGCCCGGCCGCCCAGGAGGATGGCTACCCGGTTGAGAAGGTAGGATTTTTTAAGATTGTACCGGTTTTCCTCGGGGATCTGTTCGGTGGCGCCCAGGGATCGGCCCCTGGGGATGATGGTGACCTTTTTGATCGGATCGGCGCCGGGCAGGAGCCGGGCCATGAGGGCGTGGCCGGCTTCGTGGTAGGCCACCACCGCCTTTTCATCGTCGCTGATGAGATCCTCACGCTCGATCCCCATGATGATCTTGTCCCGGGCGGCGTCGATCTCGGCGGCCGTCACCTCGGTTTGTCCTTTTCGGGCCGCCAGGAGCGCCGACTCGTTGACCAGGTTTTTCAGGTCCGCGCCGGAAAAGCCGACGGTCCGGCGGGCCACTGCCTCGAGGTCCACGTCGTCGGCCAACTGGACGTCCCGGCCGTGGACTTCGAGGATGGCCTCCCGGGCGTTTTTCTGGGGTAGGTCGAGGGTGACCCGGCGGTCAAACCGGCCCGGCCGGATGAGGGCCGGGTCGAGGACGTCGGGCCGGTTGGTGGCCGCTATGACCACCACCGATTCCTGGGGAGAAAAGCCGTCCATCTCGTTTAAAATCTGGTTCAGGGTCTGCTCCCGTTCGTCGTGGCCGCCGCCGACTCCGGTCCCCCGGGCCCGGCCGATGGAATCCATTTCATCAATGAAGATAATGGCCGGGGACTCCTTTTTGGCCTGGTCGAACATGTCCCGGACCCGTGAAGCCCCCACCCCCACGAACATCTCGATGAACTCGGAGCCGGAGATGCTGAAAAAGGGGACATCGGCCTCACCGGCGGTGGCCCGGGCCATGAGGGTTTTCCCGGTGCCCGGCGGCCCCACCAGAAGAATCCCCCGGGGCAGCTCCGCGCCCACCTCCCGATAGCCGGTGGGGTCTTTCAGGAACCCGACAATCTCCTGGAGCTCCTTTTTGGGGTTGGCCAGGCCGGCCACGTCGTCATAGGTCACCTCGCTTTCGGCCTTCTGGAAGACCTTGGCCTTGGACTTGCCGAACCCGAAAATCCCGCCGCCGGGCCCGCCGCCGCCCATTCGTTCCTGGAGCTTCCGGCTGGTGTAGATGAAAAAACCGATTAAGAGGACCCAAGGCAGGAGGGAGGCCAACAGGGTCGTGAGCCACCCGCGCTCCTGGGACTCCGCCCGGATGGTCACCTCGTTTTCTTCCAGAAGGTCGATGAGGGCCTCGTTGGCCAGGGGCGGGACCACCGTCTGGAATTCCCTGGGCGCCGCTTCCGCCCCTTCACCCGACGCCGACCGGCCGTCGGTCCCGTCGGCCGTGTCGCCGCCGTCCGATGGCCTCCCCCCGGAGTCCTTTTCGGCATCCGCCGATCCGTCCGTCAGGATTCCGGTGACATCCCGGCCCCGGAACGTGACTTCAGTGACGGCCCCGGCCCGGACCTTCTCCTTGAATTCCGTGAAGGAGAGGTCCACCGGTCCGGGCTGGGCGTTGGCCCGGAACATATAGATGATCACCGCCCAAAGGATCAAAAACAGGAGCACCCGCTGCCATTGAGACATCCGGTCGATGGGGGATTTATGGGAAGACGACTGCGCCATGTCATGCCTCCGTTGGGTTGCCGTTTGGGTTGTCGGGGCCCGTCGGCCGGGGCTGTCTCCGGCCACTTACGGCCCTCCACCCCTCTGGATATCCCGGATGCCGATCCGATGCCATGGGGCATCGGCCTTATTCCGGCGGCCGGAAGCCGGTATTTTTCCCTTTTCATTTTCGCCGTTTCCAGTATAATCCGCCCATCGTGGCCGCCCCGAGCGACCGTTCAGCCAACCTGTCTGAATTCAAGGAGGAACCATGAGCCGAATCACCGTTTTCTTCGCCATCTTTGCCGTTTTGGGTCTCACCGTTGCCCCGGCCGCGTCCGGGGCCGAGCCGATCAAGCTCGGCTTTGTTTACATCATGTCCGGGCCGTTTGCCACTTATGGCCAGTTTGCCAAGCAGGGGGCGGAGCTGGCCATGGACGAGATCAACGCCGCCGGCGGCATCCTTGGGCGCCAGGTGGAAGGGGTTTTCGAGGATTCCACCGGAAAGCCGGACGTGGCGCTCCGGGCCATCCGGAAGCTCGTCTTCCAGGAAAAGGTCGATTGCCTCATTGGACTCGATTCAAGCGGGGTGGCCAAGTCGGTGGTCCCCTCCATCCCCCAGATGAAAACCCCGCTGATCATCACTCACGCCGCCACCCCCGACGTCACCGGCTCGGTCTGCAACCGCTACACCTTCCGGATCGCTCTCAACCTGAGCCAGAACATCAAGACCGCCGCCCGGATCGCCGCCGAAAGCGGGGCGAAGAAGTGGACCACCGTCGGCCCGGATTACGCCTTCGGCCATCAGTCCTGGGAATACTTCCAAAAATACCTGGCGGCGGAGAACCCGAAAGCCGAGTTTCTCCCCGGCGATCAGGTGGCCTTCCCGCCGTTCAAGACCACCGACTTCAGCTCCTATATCACCAAGGTGATGGGGTCGAAGCCGGACGGCGTCCTGATCTCGCTCTGGGGCGGCAACCTCATTGACTTTGTCCGCCAGGGGAGCGAGATGGGCTTTTTCGACGGGGAGATGACGGTCCTGATGACCCTGGGGGCGGCCACCGAGGTCCTGACGGCCCTGGGCAACCGGATGCCCGAGGGGATCTGGGTCGGGACCCGGTACTGGTTTCTGGCCAACGACTCGAAGGTCAACCAGGATTTCGTCAAAGCCTATCACGACCGGTTTGACGGCTATCCTTCTTACAACACCCACGGGGCTTACGCCGCCATCACGGCTTACAAGGCCGCGGCGGAAAAGGCCGGGAGTGCCGAGGCCGACGGGGTGATCGACGCCCTGTCCGGGCTCACGGTGGAGGTCCCGGCGGGGACGGTGACCCTCCGGCCGGGCGATCACCAGGCGGTCACCGACGCCTGCTGGGGAAAGACGGCGGCCGACCCGGCCTATCCCATCCGGATATTAAAGCCCATGAAGGTCTATCCCGGGGCCGAGATCACGCCTCCGGTCGCCGAGACCGGCTGCGCCCTGAAGTAGCCGGAGCCTTTTCGTCGCCATGGAAAGCCTGGTCGTCAATCTCTTAAACGGGCTGAGCTGGGGGATGCTGTTGTTTCTCATCTCGGCGGGCCTCACCATTATTTTCGGGGTCCTCGGCATCCTCAACTTCGCCCACGGCTCCCTGTTCATGCTCGGGGCCTACCTGAGCATGACCGTCATGGGCCTGATGCCCTCATTCTGGGTCGGCTTGATCGTCGGGCCGCTGGCGGTGGCTCTTTTGGGGGTGATCATCGAGCGGTGGCTGCTCCGGCCGGTTTACGACCGGGACATCACGTTCCAGCTTCTGCTGACCTTCGCCATCCTTTTGGTCCTGGACGACGCGGTGCGGATTATCTGGGGGCCGGCCTATTACGTGGTGGAGGCTCCGGCGATCCTGGCCGGCTCGTTTCCGCTCTTCTCCCACGCCTATCCGATCTACCGGCTCTTTCTGGTGGCGGTGGGGCCGGTGGTGGGGCTGGTGCTCTGGGGGTTTTTCCGGTTCACCCGCTGGGGCCGGATCATCCGGGCCGCGGCCGCCGACCGGGAGATGGCCGAAGGGGTCGGCATCCGGGTGCCGCTGTTGTTCACCGGGGTTTTCGCCTTCGGGACCTGGCTGGCGGCCCTGGGCGGGGCGCTGGCCGCCCCTCAGCAGAGCCTGGCTCCGGCCATGGGGGAGCGGATCATCATCGAAAGCTTCATCGTGGTGGTGGCCGGGGGGCTCGGCTCCTTTCCGGGGGCCTTTGTCGGTGCCCTGACTCTGGGGCTGTTGGAGTCCTTTGGGACGGTCTTTGCCGGGCGGGCTCAGATGGCCCTGCCCTACCTGCTCCTGGCGGCGGTCCTCCTGATCCGCCCCCGGGGCCTGTTCGGACGGGAGGGCTGAGGTGGCCGACGCTCGTGGCGCATCGGTCATCCGTTTTATCGGGGTCCTCGCCGGTTTGGCGGTCCTGGCCGGATTGCCGGCCGTTCTGCCGATCTACTGGACCCTGATCCTCACCGAGGTCCTGATCATGGCCTTGTTCGCCATGAGCTTCAACCTCCTCTTCGGCTCCACCGGGCTGTTGTCCTTCGGCCAGGGAGGGATTTTCGGGGTCGGGGCTTACACCGCCGCCCTGATGCTCCGGGGCGGGATCGAATCCCTGCCGGCGGTGGTGGGAGCCGGGACCCTCGCCGGGGGGCTGATCGCCCTTCTGGTCGGCTGGTTCTGCGTCCGGCGGGACGAGATCTTTTTCGCCATGATCACCCTGGCCTTCGGGATGATGCTCTTCACCGTCGCTCACAACTGGCGGGAGCTGACCGGCGGCAGCGACGGCCTGCCGGTCCTAATTCTTCCGCCGCTCCGATTGGGCGGAGCCGAGGTGAGCCTTTACGATCCGGCCGCCAT
>CAYNGG010000347.1:0-3527 GCA_964396575.1 uncultured Desulfobacteraceae bacterium
GCCACCAACTGATCACGCCGTTGAAGCGGCGCCTGATGGCCGGCCGAGGATCTCCTCGATGATCGCCGCCTTGCCGGCGGTGGAGACCGGCCGGTCATCCGCTCCTTTCGGCTCCCCACGCCACGCAAAACCCCCCAGACCTCCGAGGTTTTCAAATTTTTTGGAAACCTCGGAGGTCTGGCGTGTCTATTGGGGTTGACGGTGGCTCAACGGAAAAGGTCAGAGTGCGGCCACGGCGAGGTTGTTGTCCACCCGGACTACGCCGGCGGTGTGAACGGCCGCGTCCTCGGCCGACCGCCGTGCGCTCCAGTCAAAGACCTCGCCGGTGAGGGTGACGATTCCGTTGACCACGGAGACGTCCACGTTCTCGGCATCCACGGCGGCCCGGGTCTCCAGGGAATAGACAATGTCGTTGGCGATGTCCTGATCGACCACGTCATCGCTGGGGACCACCGCCAGGTGGTTGTTGATAAAAGTCACCCCCGGCTCGGTCTCCACCAGCATCTCCGCGTATCCCTTTTTCCAGAAAGCGTCCACGGTGCCCCGGAGGGTCACTTCGCCGGCGGTAACCGTCACGTTTAGGTCGAGGAGGTCGATATCCGGGTTAGCGGCGAGCTTCGTCCGGATGGCGCTTTCGATCTCCGTGTCCGGAGGAACGGTCACCGTCGGCGGATACCGGACCAGGAGATGGTTTTTGATGTCGATGACGCCTAAGACCGACAGGGCGTCTTCAGCGGCCGCTGCCTTCGCGAGGTACGAGGGGACCTCGCCCTTGAGCAATACCGTGCCCTTGTCAACCTCTATATGCACCTTGGATGCGTCCACGCGGGTGTCCCTTACCAGCTCGTCCGTCACGTTCTTTTTGATAAGCTCATCAGCTCGTGGCATAGTCGATCTATCTCCTCCTTTCTGTCTGGTTGGTCCCTGAAATGGGGTGGAAGCCTTTTCGCCCTGATATTCCGGGGACGATTTCCAGCCCGCGGCCCGGCCTCGTAATCGTTTTTCGTGGATTTCCGCTTCATTCAGGCGGGCCTTGAGACGATGAGTCGAGCGCCGCACGGCGGACCATCACCCGCCTTCCAGCCACTTATTACTCAGGATATAGAATTTAGATGGGTTATGAAATGGGGTCGAAAGGGTAGATTGTCCGGCGGGACCCTCCCCGTCGGCCGTACACTATGGGCTTGGATTCGGAGGTGCGTTGGGGATAGGCCGGGGCGCCGCCGGTCCGCCGGTCCTTCTGAAGTTGTTCAAATCTCGCAAGTGTGATATTCAGGGCTTAGGGGGCGAGCCCGCTGGGACATATTTTCAGCCGGCGGTCGGTCCGCCCCTATACTTTTGCAATTCCGAGTGACGCAGCCGTTCCCCATGACGCATCCCATTACAATTGCCGATTATCCTGACATCGACCCCGGCCGGTCCGCCCACATCGTCCTGGTGGAGGACGACGAGACCGCCAGATATATGTTCGAAGCCGGCCTCAAACGGGCCGGCTTTGAGGTCAGCGTCGCCGGGGACGGTCGAGCCGGGCTGGATGCCATTCTGGCCCGGCGGGACTCCGGACGGGCCGTGGACCTGGTGATCACCGATATGATGATGCCCGCCATGTCCGGGATCGAGATGATCGACGCTCTCAAGCGCCATGCCGTCGATCTTCCGATTTTGGCCATCACCGCCTATGGGGACAAGGAAATGGTGGTGTCTCTGCTGCGCCGGGGCTGTGACGACTACGTGGAAAAGCCGGTGGATTTGACCGACCTGATCGCTCGGGTCCAGGCGCTGCTCCAGCGCCGGAGGGGGACGAATCCGCCCGCGGAGACCGCCGCCCGGCATCAGCTCGCCTCCCAGGCCGACCGGCTCACCCGGATGCGGGGGGAGATCGATTCGGCTGTGGACGCCTATCAGCGTCTGGCTCAGGTCCGAACAGACTTGTGTGGGATAGACGCGGCCCTTTACAATCGGCCTCTGTCGGCCCTGGGCGGAGACATCTTCGACATCCGGACCACACCCGGGGGATGCGACGTCCTGGTAGCCGACGTGTCCGGCCACGATATGGGCGCCTCATTTCACGCGGTCCTGATCAAGGTTCTGTTCGAGGCGGCTCCACCGGCTGAGGGGCAAGCGGGGCTGGTTGAATTCATGGCCCGGTTGAATCGGAAGCTCGTGGATGCCGTGGCCTCGGAGCGAATGGTCACGGCCTTGCTGCTTCGGCTGGACCTTGACCGGATGACCGCGACGGTGGTCTGCGCCGGCCATCCGCCGCCGATCCGTCTTCCGGCCGCCGACCCGCCGACGACGCCGGCCCATCCGGTGGGCGATGTCCTGGGGATCTCGGAGTCGGTCTCCCTGCCCGAAGAGAGGTTTTCCGTTTCCCCCGGTGATCGGCTATTTCTCTTTACCGACGGCCTTGTCAATGCCTCCCGGATCGACCCGCACACCGGCGGGAAGGTCGCTCTGAGCCGGGATCGTCTGGCAAAACTCATAGACGAGCACCGGGCTTTGTCACTCGACGAACAGGTGGATGCGGTGGGCACGGCGGTGGTGACCTATGGCGGGTTTGTTCTCCAGGATGATCTTCTCCTGGCGGGCCTCCGGATACCCACCGATGCGACGGGGGAATGAAAAGGGGACCCATTCATGTTCAATGTTGATGAAGGAAAAGCCGGGGACTTGCGAATCCAAATCTCTTCGGACCTCGGGCTGGTGGATCGGGCGGTGGAGACCTTGGGACGGTATCTGGCACGCCTGGGGGTGGTCGATCCCTTCGAGATCACCCTGGTGGCTCGGGAGCTGTTGAACAACGCTGTTGAGCACGGTAATCGGGGGGACCCGTCCCGGCAGGTGACCTGTGAGGTCGGCCGGCAGCCGTCGGACCGGTTCGGAGTCACCGTGACCGATGAGGGGGCGGGATTCGACCCGTCCACTCTGGACATGGCGCTGCCCGTTTCGCCGCTCACCGACCGCCACCGGGGATTCGGCCTGATCCAGGCATTTTCGGACCGGGTGACCTTCAATGAGACCGGCAACGCCGTCACGGCCATCCTGGGGCTAAAGACCCGCGAGGCTTCGGAAGCTTTTCAGGACCGGGTGTCGGTTGTCCCCGGCGGGGAGAAGAGGGCACGAACCGCGGCCAACAACAAGCAAGGCCCGTTGATGAAAGCGGATTGCCATATTCTGATCGCCGAGGACAGCCGGGTGACCCGGAAGATGGAAGTGGAGATGCTCCGGGATATGGGCTGCGTCCGGCTGACCGAAGCCGGGGACGGGGACGAGGCGGTGGCTTGTCTCGAGCGGGACCCGACGGTTGACCTGATCATCAGCGACTGGAACATGCCGAACCGCGACGGCCTGGACCTTCTGGAATGGGTCCGGGCTCACCCGACGCTCAGGGCGGTGCCGTTTCTCATGGTCACGGCTCATGGTGAGCGCAAACAGGCTGAGCGGGCAACGGGCGCCGGCGTAACCGGGTTTCTCACCAAGCCGTTTGCCCCGGAGGAGCTGGCGGCCGCCGTGGCCCTGGCCCTCGG
>CAYNGG010000347.1:3627-4746 GCA_964396575.1 uncultured Desulfobacteraceae bacterium
CCTCGGAGGTCTCCAGGGGCCGGCCACCCGATCCGGCCCCCGCCGGAGCCCCCAAAGCGGTCTTCTCCGCCTGAACGTGGCTCACCTCCAGATCACCGATCACCTGGTTCTGGGGGTGGCCCGGCACCTGGCCGCGGCCGAGCCGCCCCGCTATTTCGAGCTGATCCCCCGCTGCATGACATCCTGGAACCCGGTGGCCGAGACCCTTTGCGAGGGCCAGGTCGAGGCCGCCTGCATCCTGGCTCCCATCGCCATGGACCGGTTCGGGGCCGGGGCTGATATCCGGGTGGTGCTCTTTGCCCACAAAAACGGGTCCGCCTGCGTGGTCCGTCCCCGAACGTCCAAAACTCCCGATCGGATTTATCCCCGATTTGCCGGGCAGTCCGTCTTCATCCCCCACATCCTTTCGGTCCATCACATGCTCATGGACCTGTTTTTGCGGGAGGCCGGCCTTCGGCCGGGGCTGGTGGGCCGGCCTGGCGCGAATGTCTTTTTCGAGGTCGCCCCGCCCATCCGGATGCCCCAATTTTTCCGGGATAGTCCCGAGGCGGCGGGGTTCATGGTGGCCGAGCCGGTGGCTTCGGGGACGGCCGTCGGGGGCGAGGCGGAGATTGTCTTCCGATCCGGAGAGATCTGGGAGAACCATCCCTGCTGCGTTCTGGCCGTCCGCCGGGAGGTGATCGACGATCACCCCGAGGCGGTGGGTGAGCTGGTCCGGCTTCTGGTCCGGGCGGGACGCTACATCGCCGACCATCCCCGGATGGCCGCCGAAGTCGCCCTGGGATTCCTCGACCCGGACGGAGAGATGGGCTGGACGGTGGCGCTCATCGAGCGGATTCTTCGGGACCCCGATGGCCTCCGCACCGACGATCTCTATCCGGTCACCGAGGACCTGAAGCGGATCGGCCACTACATGGCCAACGAGATGAGGATCGGGACCAACGTGGACCTCGACCGGCTGGTGGACCGCCAATTCGCCGATGCCGCATGCCCGGCTCCTTCCGGGGGCCGTTATCCGTCCACATTTCACGGCTGCGCGGCGGTCCTGTCCCGCTGGGACGCCGGAGACGCCCCGCCCAGGCGGGGGCACTCGGCGGCACCCCCCTCACGGCCGGGTCC
>CAYNGG010000348.1:0-4710 GCA_964396575.1 uncultured Desulfobacteraceae bacterium
TAACCAACGGGTCTTTGACCCGTATCCGGACTTTCAGTCCTTGAGTTAAACCCACTGGCTTTAGCCGGTGGTTGTTTAGTTTGCATTACCCAGTCAATGAATCCATCATAAGCACGATCGAATGGCTGAGTATATGTGGTGTTGCAATGTTGACATAGATTTTGTGGATACTTAATCGTCTTTGATCCTGGCCCCTGAATTAAAGTTTCTTTGCTTTCCCGGAAATGGGCAAGCGCCGTATGGCCTTTATAAGGTCCCCTACCGTGAGCTCGTATCAAATCACTCTTCTTCACTCGGTGCTCAGCGCTGTCTGCTTGAGCCCCACATATCCAGCATACTTTAATCACTTTATTGTTGTCTCCATCAAACGCCCAACGTTGACATAACCGTTTTCAAAACATAGCGAAGCGGCGGTTTTGAAATAAGGTTCAGTTTTTTTTCGGAGATTATTGCATCAAAGCTGGAGAATTTATTTTGAACAACTGCACCTTCCACTCGTCATCTTTCTTGACGGTGACAATCTGGACTTGGGCAGGTCCCGTCTCGAACTCGACTTGTGCGACGTACTGTCCTGTGATCGATTTGCCTGCCGGGGTTGTGTAGTACATGTGGGTCTGCCCTGAAGAGCCCTTGAACTCTTTGAATTCTCCCAGTTTTCTTAACCACGTGAACACCTTTTCAAACTCTTCTTGGGGTGCTGAAGAAAGTAGCTCCGCGCTGGCATGTTGCGAAATAGAATCAAATGTCAGGTCGGTACAGATTACTGGGACAATGCGGTCAACGTATGCCTTGCTCTCTTTGTCGAGAGCTGAGCCCTTGGTCGCGACAACCACGATGCCGACTACGGCCAAGACAACGAGCACCGCAAAAATGCCGCCAAGGATAATGAATGTCTTCTTCATCTTATCTCTCCTCCGAACGCCGCTCTTCAGTGGGCGCAGCTTTTTGCGCTCCGCTGCAAGAGCATGGTTAGCCGTCGTTACGCTAATCACAAATTTCATCTTGTTCGTGGGATAACTTGGACCTTGAGCATGACTTCGCTGTATCCATAACACTCAACACCAGCATCCGGACATCGGACGTACCGCATGAAATGGAAGTCATTCGGTTCAAGACCTTCGCTAAGCCTTTCGTTGATCAGTGCCACTGGGATTACAAGTTGCGATATCAAATACACGCACATTCTCTTCGGACAGAACTTGGATATAAAATTACCGTCCACATCGAGGATGAATGTTTGTCCGATTTTGTGCTCTGAGTTGCAGTTTTTAGCGCTAACTACCTCGGCCTGAATGGAATATTTGGATGCTGTTTGGGATAGGCGTTTCACCTGTCTGACTCGGTGGCCCCCTTCATGGAACATTTCAACTTCCGATTCCGTGTACTCTACTCTTTGGCCATACCGCCGAATGATTTCTTCTGTATAGTAGATCGCATAGCTCGCAGCTTAAATCACTCCCGTCAGGCTTGTCTTCATTTTTGTCTGACATTCAGCCCTCAATCCGAGCTCACCGCCTCGATAAAGCACCCCCCGCCGCCGTTGTCCATTCCGGAGGCGTTTTGTCTCCCCGCCGCATTGTCCTCAAGGGCCGCCGGTGGGGCCGGAGGCCCCTGGCCGTCGTCGGCGATGGCGCGGCGGGCGCCCAGGTGGTCCAGCCAATCCGCCCCTCGACGGAGGGTCCGGACGACAAAGGGGGCCGGCGGGGCTTCGGTGCGGGCGTCTTCGGGAAAGCGGAGGCTCACCCCGTCGCTCCGCGCCCGGACCCAGTAGCCGACCCCGCCGGTCATGACCGCCGTGTCCGGCCGATATTCGCCGTTATCCCATCGCCAGAGCCGCTTGTCGAGCCAGGGATTGTCGGCGGGGAGAGCCGCCAGGGAAATCGGCCCCGCATCGAGATCACAGGGACCGCCGCCGCCCCCGGCGTAAACCAGAAGCTCGACCTCCCCCCAGGGATAATCCCCGCCGTCGGGCGCGGCGATCATGTTCCAGCCCCGGTCGAATGCCGGATCAAACTCCAGATCCAGCTCGTTGGCATGGTAGGGACTGGCCGGCGTTCCCTGGACCGTGATCTCGAGTCCGTCCCGGGCCAGAACCCAGATCGGCCGGCCGGGCTCGATGGGGACTCCCTCTCCGTACTCGATGTAGCCGCCGACCCGGGGATCATAGACCCCGATCCGGTAGCGATCCGGGTCGTAGTCGCCGATGAGATCCCCAAAAACCGCCTCGGCCGTCAGGCCGGGGTCCACGGGAAAGGCGATCATCCGGTAGTCGGCAACCGTCTCGCCCGGCGGGACCGAGATGGTATGGGCCTGGGTCACCGCCCCGGCCGTAAAGGTCCGCTCCCCGGACCAGGAGGTCGTCCCGGTCTCCGGATCGAGGTACCCGGCCTGCCAGGTATAGCTCCGGCCGCTGTGGACATCGGAGACGGTGTAACCGGTGAGGTCATCGCTTTCATGGTCAAAGCCGGGCGGGTCGGTGGGACAGCCGTAGCCCCGGTCGGTTCGACGGACCCGCCATCGGACCCTGAGCCCGTCGGGCCGCTGCCCCTCGGGCGGCGGGGCCGCCGTCAGCCGGACCGTATCCGACTCGAAGACCGCCCCGTCGCCGGGTCCGGTCAGATAGGGCGGGTCCGACGGAAACCTCTGCCCCTGGGCCACCGAGACGGACAGCCCGTCCCGGAAGGTCCGCCCCTCCCCGTCGATGATCGTCAGCTCGAAGCTGAGGACCTCGCCGTCCCCATCAACCGCGGGCGCCGTGAAATGGGTTACCGGGGATTCGGGGTCCGACAGGCTCACGGCCGGCCCGGCGGTCTGAGTCCATCGATACCCGACCTCACCATCACCGGCGACCGTAGATCCCGTGCCGTCCAGGGTCACGGGCTCGCCGGAGACCGTCTCCCGGTCCGGGCCGGCGTCAACGGTGATGGCCGGCGACCGCTGATATCGGCGGGAGAGCGTCGGGGCCGCGAGATTCCCGTTTCCGGCCGCGTCCCAGGCCGCCCCCGCCGGAATCTCCACCGTCACCTGACCGTCCGCCGCCGGGGTGATCGCAATAGTATAGATGAGCCCCGCGCCGTCAAAGCCGGTCACCGTCCCGTTGGTCACGGCCACGTCGAAGGCATCGAAGCCGGTTACCGGCTCGCTGAAGGTCGCCGTCACCCGGATGGGATCGTCGGCGGTGGGCTCCGAAGACGAGGTAGTCAGAGTCAGGTCCGGCGTCGTGGCGTCGTAAGTCCGGACGAGGGTCTCCGCGGGTAGGTTCCCGTTTCCGGCCGCGTCCCAGACCACGTCGGCCGGGACCTCCACGGACACCATCCCATCGGCCGACGGGATCACCGAAACGATGTAGGTCGCTCCCTCGCCCGCAAAGTCGCCCAAGGTTCCGTTGGTCACCGACACGTCGGCGGCCTCGAAGCCGGTCACCGGCTCGCTGAACGTTACCGTCACCTCGATCGGGGAAACCGATGTCGGATCGGTCGATGGGCTGGACAGCGTTACGGTGGGGCGTGTGGCATCGTACTCCCGGGACAGAATCCCGCCAGCCAGGTTCCCGTTGCCGGCCGGGTCCCATGCCGCGTCGGCCGGGACCTCCACGGATACCATCCCATCGGCCGACGGGATCACCCCGAATGAGTAATCGGCGCCGCCGCCGGCAAAACCGCTTACCGTCCCGTTGGTCACCATCAGGTCCGCCGAATCGAAACCGGTTACCGGCTCGCTGAAGCTCACCGTCACCTCGAACAGGTCACCAACGAGGTCCGGCGCCGGGGAGGAGAGGGCCGCCGTCGGCCGGATGCCGTCGATGACGAGATCCGCGTTGGCCGACAGGGAGCCCACCGCGCCCGGAGCGGGGAGGGTCAGGATGGCGTCCAGGCCGAACAGATCCCGGATGGTCCCGGACAGGGCTTCCGGCGAGGCATAAGCCAGGTCGGCGCTAAGATCCCCCTCCGAGACGGTGTAGGCAAAGCCGAGGCTCTCGGTCCCACTGCCGTCAAGATAATCGGCGACCGCGTCGGAGGTCCCGGTTTCCAGGGCCATGGCCGGGGTGCCGTCCGCCGAGACCGCCGCGGACAGCTCAACGGTGACGCCGACGGTCTCGCCGAGCCCGTAATGGCCGTCGGGGTCCGGGGAGCTGACCCAGGTCACCCGGGCCAGGGTCAGGGATACGCCGTAGGCCGGGTCATCCGGGGGGAAATAAACCCAGCCGAGGTTTTCCGACCAGGCGTAGCCGTCGAAACGGCCGGTGGTCAAATCGACGGTCACCCCGCCATCGGCCGGACTGAAATTGATCCACCCGGCGACCTCGCTCCAGGCATACCCGGAAAGCCCGCCGTCGCCGTCGTGGTTGACGCCCCAGTCGTCGGCGGTTGTGTTGGCATAGGTGTGGGGGCCGCCCCCGTCGTGGCTTCCGAGCTGAATCCATCCCAGGTTTTCGGCCCAGACAAAGCCCTCCAGATGATCGCCGTAAACCCGTGCGCCGCCGTCCGTCGGGCGGAAATTGACCCAGCCGGCATTCTCGGACCAGGCATACTTGTCCTCAACATCGATGTTGGACACCGCCGCCGGAGCCGGGGCGGCCCAAAGGCCCAGGACGGCCAGCGCCGGCAAGAAGACCCGGAAATACTTTGAGGATAGAATGGTTTGGGACGGCATGGGTTGATCTCCTTGCCTTTGATGGTGGTGGATAGTTGGCTCTTGTGCCCCCCGGCC
>CAYNGG010000349.1:0-4686 GCA_964396575.1 uncultured Desulfobacteraceae bacterium
GAAAAATCCTGTTCAACCGGCCCATCTTCTGATATGGAGATCCCGGAACGGTGATGCAGGGGCGAGCCTTGTGTTCGCCAATGCCTGAAAACGGAGGACGGAGCGCATGAAGGTTGTCTTTCATGAGGATTTTTATTCGGTTTACACGAGCGATCCGGCGGCGGCGGAAGGTCGGATGGAGGCCATTGTGGCGGCGCTCGACGGGAAGGTCGAGTGGGTGACCGCCGAGCCGGCCGAGGCCGCCTGGATTTCGGCGATCCACACCGATTCCCATATCGAATCGGTCCGACGGCGGGGCCTCTATGAGATTTCGGCTCTGGCAGCGGGCGGGGCCGCCGGCGCGGCGGCCATCGGCTTGACAGAGCCCGCCTTCGGCCTGGTCCGTCCGCCAGGACATCACGCTTCAGCCGGGTCTTCCTGGGGGTTCTGCTACTT
Source organism: uncultured Desulfobacteraceae bacterium (assembly GCA_964396575.1). GTDB lineage: Bacteria > Desulfobacterota > Desulfobacteria > Desulfobacterales > JAABSP01 > CAYNGG01. The sequence continues at coordinate 436 of CAYNGG010000349.1, forward strand.
CAACAACATGGCCGTGGCCCTGGAATCGCTCCGGGCATCGGGAAAGATTTCGTCGGCATACATCCTCGACATCGACCTCCACTACGGCGACGGAAACGTCAACATCCTGCAAGGCCGGGATTGGGTGACCGTTTACAACGTCAACGCTCATGAGCGGGACGCCTACCTCGATGAGGTGGGCCGGGAGATGGCCGACCGGCGGGTGGACCTCATCGGGATCTCCGCCGGGTTTGACAATCATCGGGCCGACTGGGGCGGGCTCCTGACCACCGAGGATTACCGGGAAATCGGCCGGCTGGTTCGACGGGCGGCCGACTCGGCCGGCGGCGGATGTTTCGCCATCCTTGAAGGCGGCTACAATCATCGGGTTCTGGGGGACAACGCCCTGGCGCTCATCGAGGGGATGGGCTCATGATCCGGGTCGGGGTTATCGGGGCCACCGGCTACGCCGGGGCTGAGCTGGTCCGGATTCTGGCCGGCCACCCGGAGGTCGAGATCGCGGTCCTCACCTCCCGGCAGCACGCCGGAGCTCCTTTTTCAGCGGTCTATCCGGCTTTGGCCGGGGTCGTGGACCAGCCCTGCCGGGCCTACGACAGGGATAGAGTGGCCGGGGCCGCCGATGTGGTCTTTACGGCGCTGCCCCACAAGCTTCCGATGGAGATCGTCCCGGATCTTTTGGCCCGGGGAGTCCGGGTGGTCGATCTGTCCGCCGATTTCCGGTTTCGGAACCCGGCCGCTTACGAGGCCGCTTATCAGCCCCACACCGCTCGGGAGCTGCTCGACGAGACGGTTTACGGACTGACCGAAGTTTACCGGGGCGCCGTCCGGGAAGCTCGACTGGTGGGCAATCCCGGCTGCTATCCCACTTCGATTCTCCTCCCGCTTGTGCCCCTGATCCGGGCCGCTCTGGTGGTCCCGGATACCCTGATCGCCGACGCCAAGTCGGGGGTCAGCGGCGCGGGGCGGTCTCCATCGGTCCCGACCCTCTTCTGTGAAGTCACCGAATCCTTCCGGCCTTATAAGGTGGCCGCCCATCGGCATAACCCGGAGATGGACGAGGTGTTGACGACGGAGGCCGGGGGACCGGTTCACATCACCTTTGTGCCTCATCTGGTGCCCATGTCCCGGGGGATGCTGTCCACCGTCTATGCGGACCCGGCGCCCGGAGTGGACGCTGAGGCGGTGGGGGAAACTCTGGCGGCGGATTATGCGGATGCGCCCTTTGTCCGGCTGCTCGGGCCAGGCGCCATCCCCGACACCCGGCACGTCCGGGGCACCAACCGCTGCGAGATCGGATTCCATTTTGACGCCGCCGGCAAACGGCTGATTCTGATGGCGGCCATCGACAACCTGGTCAAGGGAGCGGCCGGACAGGCCGTCCAGAACATGAACGTGATGCTTGGGCTCGACGAGACCGCCGGGCTCGACGCCGTACCCTATCCGCTATAAAGGGGGGAGCGCCGTGAACGTCCAGCAATTGTCGATCTTTCTGGAGAACCGCTCCGGCCGGATCGCGACCATCACCACCGCTCTGGGGGATGCCGGGATCAACATCCGGGCCATGTCCCTGGCCGACACCTCCGATTTCGGGATTCTCCGGCTCATCGTCAACGACACCGAGCGGGGGCGGGAGGTTCTCCGGGAGGCGGGGTTCACCGTCAACCTCTCCGATGTGATCGCCGTTCAGATCGCCGACCGGCCCGGCGAGCTGGGCCGGTTTCTGAAAATCATGGAGTCGGCGGGGCTTAACGTGGAATACATGTACGCTTTTGTTCAGAAACAGCGGGAGCACGCGGTGGTGATCTTTCGCTTCGATGACCTGGACCGGGCCGCGTCGGCCATCCAGGATGCCGGGATTAAAATTTTTTCGGGACCCGAGATCCACGGCATGTAATGCCGAAGGAAATGAAGAAAACCCGTAACCCAAACGAGGAGGTAGCTTAGTGAAACGGACAGTGACAGTGGTGGTGGCGATGGTCGTGGGCCTGATGTTGTCGGCGTCGGCCGTGATGGCGGAGTCGAAGGAATATCGGGTGGGATGCGCTTTTGCCATTACCGGCAAGGCATCCTGGCTCGGCGAGCCCCAGAAAAACACCATCGAGATGCTGGCGGAAGAGATCAACGCCAATGGCGGCGTGAACGGCCACAAGCTGGTCCTGTTCATCGAAGATACCCAGGGGGAGAACAACCGGGCCAAGCAGGCGGTGAAAAAGCTGATCCACAGCCACAAGGTTTGCGCCATCATCGGGCCGTCCCGGAGCGGAACCAGCAAGATCCTCATCCCCGACGTGGAAAAGGCCCAGATCCCCATGATTTCCTGCGCCGCGGCCGAAAGCATCACGACGCCGGTCAAGAAGTGGGTTTTCAAGGTCGGGCAGAACGACTCCGACGCCGCCCGGCGGATCTACGAGCACTTAAACGGCCGGAAAATCAACAAGGCGGGGATCATCACCGGGACCACCGGGTTCGGGAACGCCGGCCGGACTCAGCTTAAAACCATGGCCGACGAGTACGGGATCGAGATCGTCGCCGACGAGACATACTCCCCCGGCGACACCGACATGACCGCCCAGTTGGTCAACATTAAAAACTCGGGGGCCCAGGCGGTGATCAACTGGTCCATTGTCCCGGCCCAGTCCATCGTCCCCCAGAACATGAAACAGCTTAAAATGGAGATCCCGCTCTACCAGAGCCACGGGTTTGCCAACGTCAAATACGCCGAAGCGGCCGGTGAGGCGGCCGACGGGCTGATCTTTCCGGCCGGCCGGATCATGGCAGTGGACACCCTGCCCGAAGACGACCCCCAGCGGGAGGTCCTCGCCGCCTACAAATCGGCTTATGAATCCCGCTTCAATGATCACGTGAGCACCTTCGGGGGCCACGCTTACGATGCCCTCTGGCTCGTGGTCAACGCTTTGAAGGCGGTGGGCGACGACCCGGCGGCCATCCGGGACCACATCGAATCGGCGAAATTCGTGGGGACCGGCGGCGTCTTCCAGTTTTCACCGGAGGATCATTGCGGGCTCGACAAGACCGCCTTTGAGATGCTTACGGTAAAGGATGGGAAGTTTGTCGTCCTCGGCAACTGATCCTGAAAAGACCCGCGAGGTTCTGGAAACCTCGCGGGTCTCTTTTCGCACCGCCGGGAGGGGCAGGGCGGTGGGCAAGCCTCAACTCCCCGGCCCCTGGAATCTGACATGAACACCGGTTTGTCCGACTTTCTCCAGTTTCTCTTCATGGGGCTCCAGCGAGGGAGCATTTACGCCATGGTGGGAATGGGGTTCAACATCATCTACAACTCCACCGGGGTGATCAACTTCGCCCAGGGGGAGTTCGTGGTCCTCGGCGGGCTGATGATGGTCACCCTCACCATGAAGGCCTCCCTGTCGATCCCCTTCGCCTTCATCATCACCGTGGTCGCCGTGACGGTCGTGGGGGTTCTGATGGAGCGGCTGACCATCCGTCCGGTGAAACAGCCGTCGGTGATCCGTCTGATCATCATCACCATCGCCGTATCGATCCTCCTCAAGGGGGCGGCCATGTGCATCTGGGGAAAGGGATCGCATTACATGCGCCACTTCTCCGGGACGGAGCCCATCGAGATCCTGGGCGCCATGCTCCTGCCCCAGACCCTCTGGATCATCGCCATCCTCGCCCTGGTGGTGACCGCCTTTGTCCTGTTTTTCAACCACACCATGGTCGGCAAGAGTATGCGGGCCTGCTCCATCAACCGGGACGCGGCCCGGCTGGCCGGGATCAATGACCGGAACATGGTGATGCTCTCCTTTGCCCTCTCGGCCGGGATCGGGGCGGTGGCCGGGATCGTGATCACGCCGATTATCCAGATGGACTATGCCCGGGGGGCGCTTTTGGGCCTCAAAGGGTTTGGCGCCGCCGTGGTGGGGGGACTGGGGAACTCCAGCGGAGCGGTGGCGGCCGGGATTCTGTTGGGGGTCCTCGAGGCCCTGAGCGCCGGCTACATCTCCTCCCACTACATGGACGCCATGGCCCTGATGGTCCTCCTGGCCGTCTTGTTCGTCCGTCCCAGCGGCCTGTTCGGCAGCGCGGAGGCATCGCGCCTCAAGGAGTTCTGACGTGGGCCGACGGGATTACATGGGCCTCCTGATCCTGATGGTCGCGGCGGCCGTTGTGCCGCTCTTCATCGACAACGACTACCATCTCGGGATCTTCGTCTTTACGGCCTTAAACTGCCTGGCCTGCATCGGCCTGAGCCTGCTCATGGGCTACGCC